>JAPLDV010000117.1 GCA_026391235.1 Bacteroidia bacterium
GATTATATGGGAGTTACCGGAGCACTGAGGTACAAGGTTCAGTTGAAGGCCATGCCCGAAGGAGGCACAATGAAGCTGGATGAAGGTGATCTGTTCATTGATAAGGCCAATGTCGTAACGCTCTATATCGTGGCAGCAACCAATTTTGTTAACTACAGGGATGTCAGTGCCGATCAGAATGCCCGGGTTGCGAAATGCCTCACCGGTTTACAATCTAAAACCTATGCGGCGGTGCATGATGCAGCCGTTAATGATTACAAAGGATTATTCGACAGGGTGAGATTGGATCTTCCTGTAACCGACAATTCTTATCTGCCTACCGATAAAAGAATGACCGGATTCGAGACCAGTTCCGATCCGAACCTGGCTTCACTGTGTTACCATTTTGGACGTTACCTGCTGATCTCTTCATCCCGTCCTGGCACTGAGCCTGCCAACCTCCAGGGTATATGGAACGAAAATATGAACCCGAGCTGGGATTCAAAATATACCACCAACATCAATACAGAAATGAATTACTGGCCGGTTGAATCCGGGAACCTGTCGGATTGCGCCGAGCCGTTGATCAGGATGGTAAGGGAATTGACCGACCAGGGATCGCAGGTGGCAAAGGAGCACTATGGCGCCCGGGGATGGGTGTTCCACCAAAATACCGATATCTGGCGGGTAGCGGCCCCCATGGACGGTCCTACCTGGGGAACCTTTACCGTAGGCGGCGCATGGCTCACTACCCAACTATGGGAACATTATCTTTATTCTCACGATCTTAACTATCTTAACGATATCTATCCTGTTATCAAAGGATCGGTTGAGTTTTTTATGGACTTTCTGGTCCCGCATCCGAATGGCAAGTGGTTGGTAACCAATCCTTCCAACTCGCCTGAGAATCCTCCCAAAGGTCCGGGCTACAAATATTTTTACGATGAAGTGACCGGGAGTTATTATTTCACAACCATCTGTTACGGATCATCCATGGATATGCAGATCCTTACCGATCTTTTCGGTTACTATGGTGAAGCTGCAAAAGTTCTAGGAGTGGATCAGGAGTTTGCAGCAAAAGTGGCTGTAGCGCGATCAAAGCTGGTACCGCCCCAGATCGGTAAAAACGGAAGCTTGCAGGAGTGGTCGGAGGACTATGAGCAAATGGAGGATAAGCACCGCCATTTCTCGCACTTGTACGGGCTCTATCCGGGTAACGTGCTGTCGGCCAACCGGACTCCGCAGCTTGTAAATGCAATTAAGGCCGTACTCGAACAACGTGGTGACGGAGGTACCGGTTTCTCACGGGGCTGGAAAATGGCGCTCTGGGCACGGTTGTATGACGGCGACAGGGCCAATAAGATCTTTAAGGGATATATTAAGGAACAAGCATATCCGCAACTGTTTGCCAAGTGCTATACACCCCTGCAAGTGGATGGATCCCTGGGCGTGACTGCCGGAATCACCGAGATGCTGATGCAGTCGCATGAAGGCGTGATCGACCTGCTTCCTGCACTGCCGAAGGAGTGGGCATCCGGCCGGTTTAAAGGAGTTTGTGCCCGTGGTGCCTTCGAACTGGATATGCAATGGAAAGACGGCAAAATTGTCAGTGTGGAAGTGCTTTCCAAAGATGGGCAGACTTGCAGGATAAAACCGGATATTAAGGTAAAGGTTAAATCCGATGGCAAAAGTATCAAATTAAAGGAACTGCCTGATGGTTCGATCGAATTTGCAACAAAAAAGGGAGGCCGGTATATGATTGGCGGGTAATCAGGCGAATTCAACTGTTTTTTTGGATTTCAATACTTTCACTTAATAAGAATTGTTTCATATTTTCGGCAATTAATATTAGTGTTTCTTTATTAAAATCAAATCTGTAAAAGGCCTTAAATAATTCAATTTTTATTTCGATTTCAGATAATTCCGGTCTCTTTGAATGTAATTGATTTTGAATTATTTTTCTTGATAATTCGGTCATTTCAAATATTCCGTTTATTTTTTCGTTAAGCGGTTTAGCATAAATTATCTCGAATTGTTTTAGCAAAATATATTTTGGAGTATCATTCATTGTCCAATAGGTTGAATATTTGTAAATTCAGTTTATTGCACCACGATTTTATATAGTCAATATTTTTCTCAGGATTGAGCAATAAATTTTCAATATCAAACATTTGTTTTTCACTCTGATATTGTTGAATCCAAATAATTTTTGCAATAATTAAGTCATCAAGGTTAATAACCCAAAATTCTGTATCTAGTTCCTTTATCCGCTTACGACGTTGAAATGCAAGAATAAAATATTCAGTTTCTTTTCGTATAATAAAATCAACTTTGAAACCCGTAGAATGGTCAATAATATTAAACATTCCCTGTCTTTTAATGGCGTCTTTGATTACATTTTTATCAAAGTAACTATTTGGAAATAAATTTGTAAATTCATCGATTTTGTTTTCGGAAAGTTCAATAACAATATCTATATCGCGTGTCATTCGGGGAATTCCATAAATATTTAGTGCAATACTACCTGAAACCATGTACTTTATGTCATTTTCATCAAGTTGCCTGCAAACTTTCTGTAGTAATTCTAAAATCATAATATTAATATTTTCTAAATATCAACTTTATGTATAACGTAAAAGCATTTTATACAAAGTTGACCTACACGAAGGTAACAAAATAATCAGCATAAAAGCAATAGTGAAAGGGAAACGAATCATCAGGGCTTCAAAAGATCGGCAGGGACTATATTTCGCCTCAAGGGCAAGAACTTTTTCGGAGTGGGTTACAGGCAAATAAATTTCGTTTAGCACCGGGGGTTGAAGTTCTATTATTAAATTGCACCGCAAATCATAGACATGGGTTCAAATATGAAAAGAAGATTCCTGATTAGTTGTATTTTGATCGGCCTGGTTCTGTCAATTGGTTCACAGGCCCAGCAAGAGCTTACCTTCGATGACCAGTTTAACGGCACCTATTCGGCCAAAGGCTTCGGGCCTGTCCGCTGGACCAATGGCGGCAAAGGTTACACCGCTCTTGAATCCTCAACAGAAACAAAGGGGCGCGACATTGTCCGCTATGAATCCGTTAACGGCGCCAGAACGATTCTGGTAAAATCATCAGAGTTAATCCCCGGAGGCAAAACCGTACCCCTTGGAATTTCAGATTACATCTGGTCGGATGATGCAACCAAACTGATGATCTTTACCAATACCCAGCGGGTTTGGCGCTATAATACCAAAGGCGATTATTGGGTGATGGATCTGAAAACCAGGAAGCTGAAGCAACTCGGCACTACTCTGAAGCCCGCCTCCCTGATGTTTGCGAAGTTTTCCCCGGATGGACTTTACGTGGCTTATGTGAGTGAGCTGAATATCTACGTGGAACATCTCGCTAAAGGAACAGTCAGGCCACTCACAACCGATGGCGGCGGAAATATCGTGAACGGCACTTTCGATTGGGTATACGAAGAGGAGCTCGACTGCCGCGATGGCTTCCGCTGGAGCCCTGATAGTAAGAACATTGCCTTCTGGCAGCTCGATACAGAAGGCATCGGCACTTTTTATATGATCAATAATCTCGATTCGATCTACCCTGAACTGATACCGATTCCGTATCCGAAAGTGGGTACCACAAATCCTGCGGCTAAGGTTGGAGTGGTGTCCGTTTTGGGCGGTGCGCCCAGGTATTTTAACATTCCGGGCGATCCGCGGAATCACTACCTGGCTCGCATGGAATTTGCCTCCAGCAGCGATGAGGTTATGATACAGCAACTTAACCGCCTCCAGAATACCAACAACGTGATGCTTGGGAATATTCATACCATGGAGGTTAAAACGATTCTTACCGAAACCGATAAGGCTTTTCTTGATATTCAGGACGACACTCAATGGATGCAGGGTGGAAAAGCTTTTACCTGGAGCAGCGAGCGCGACGGTTGGCAACATTTGTATGTTATATCCAGGGATGGTTCAAAGGTGCGCGATGTCACACCGGGTAATTTTGATGTAGTTAGCATTCAATGTATTGATGAAAAAGGAGGCTATGTATACTTCATTGCTTCACCGGATAACCCGATCCAGCGTTACCTCTTCCGCAGCAAACTCGATGGCAAAGGCAAACCCGAACGGATCAGCCCGCTGAACCAGTCGGGCCAGCATTCTTATCAGGTTTCGCCTGATGCCAAATACGCCATCCAGACCTGGTCGAATGTAACAACTCCCAATACGATAAACTTCGTTTCACTGCCTGCCCACAAGCTGATGCGGGTTCTCGAGAATAACGATCAGCTGAAATCCCGTTTTGCCGGTTTGAAAATCCGGCCGAAAGAATTCTTTCGCATTCCGGTTGAACCGGGCGTGGAGCTCGATTGCTTTATGATCAAGCCTTATGAATTTGATCCAACAAAGAAATACCCGGTTATTTTTAACATATATGGCGAGCCAGCCGGCGCTACCGTGCAGGATAACTGGGGTGGTGGCGATCTTTATAATCAATACCTTGCTCAGAAAGGCTATATTATCATGAGCGTCGATAACCGTGGCACCAAAACCCCTAGAGGACGCGAATGGCGCAAGAGCATCTACCGTCAGATCGGGATACTCGCCTCTAAAGACCAGGCTGCTGCCGCCAAAGCCATCATGAACAAATATCCGTTTGTTGATCCTTCACGGATCGGCGTATATGGCTGGAGCGGAGGCGGTTCCATGACACTGAACTGCATGTTCAGGTACCCCGGTATTTATAAAACCGGAATCGCGGTAGCCTTTATCAGTAATCAGAAGTTTTATGATACCATCTACCAGGAACGGTACATGGGATTGCCCGATGATAATGAGGAGGGCTATCGCGACGGATCCCCGGTCACCTGGGCTAAGTACTTGGAAGGCAATCTGTTACTGATTCACGGGTCAGGGGATGATAATTGCCATTACCAGAATTGCGAAGTACTTGTTAATGAGCTAATTAAAAATCAAAAGGTTTTCTCAATGATGGAATACCCCATGCGATCGCACGGAATTTATGAGCGTGAGGGGACGTCCACACAGTTGAGGAAACTCTGGACCTCCTGGTGGCTGGATAAATTACCGGCAGGGGCGGAGTAGGGTGTGAGTGTGGGTGTGAGTGTGGGGGTGGGGGTGAATGGTGAGTTTTCTGTTTTGTTGGTCGGTTACAAAACCGAGGGAACGCTGCATTGCACCCACCGATCTGAATGAAACCTGATAATAATCGCAATGAATCAAAATTTCTCGAACGCATCCCTTGCAGTAGCCGGACTGGCCGGGTTGATTACCGGTTGTGGACGGGAGCCGGAAAAAAGGCCGAATATCATTTTCCTGCTGACCGACGATCAACGGTGGGACGCCCTTCATTGTGC
>JAPLDV010000059.1 GCA_026391235.1 Bacteroidia bacterium
CCAGTTGCCATCAATTACCTTTCCGTTCATCGTACCCGAGGCGGAATTGAAATAGTTGACCGAGTCGAACCTGACGGTATAGGTATCCACGCCTACGTTCATCGGGTCCACTACTTTCACTGTGATGGGGCCCTTGCCGGCCTTATAGGTCAGCTTACCGGCTTTCCACGGTGCACCTTTCATGATCGCATCGTGCGTTGAATCAGTGATTTCAACGACATTCAAACCCGTTCCATGACCCTCAATCTGGGTAATTTCCGGAGAATCCCCGTAGGTCCCCTGGATCACGGTACCACCCTGTTCCGGTTCAATCTTGTGTGGGATCGCTTCGTAAATCTTGATCGGGCCACCCGCTCCTTTACGGCCGGCAAGGTATGGATACCGCTGTCCTTCAAAGGAATCAGGATTGTTCTGGTCGTACTTCAGAAAGTTGTTGTATGCATAAGCTACAGCCATAAAATAATACCTCTTGAAATTGACAAGAGTCCGAACCCCTTCGGCAAAAAGATCTTCCTCCACAACGAATGTATGCTCTATGCCCTGATCCTTTCCCTGGACTTCCACCACCGGCACGTTAGCTTCGAGATCCTGATCCCAGCGGTAATTTATTATCCGGCTGATCCCATCGCGGATATCGCATTGAAATGCAATGCGGGTTAATGTTTTGTTTTGAGTGGTCGCATCATTTATGGAAACACTGTTTGTTTTGAACTGCCAAACCTGGTAGCCCTGGAATCTATAGAAAACATCACAATCCGGTGTGTTTAAGGGACATACGATAAATGGGTCGCGTTCTATAAACTTTTCCATAAAGTTGTTGGAGGAAGGCTTATTCCAGATATGGAAAATCAGCTTCTGATCCTGTTCTACAATGGTAAGTTCAGGAGCATAAAACTACCGAAGCCCAGGGGGTTCCTTCATAGGATCTCGCCCACACGACACCTGTGGTGATATCGTTAATTGCACCCGGTTCGAGAACAAACGGGCCGGAAGATTCAACGAGCCGTTTATCACCCGGCTCATTACCTGCCGTCTCCTCAGTCCAATAAGGCATTGGTATACCGTTCTGGCCCCATCCGCAGGGATCGGAATCAGCAGGAAACATGAAATCGGTTATGGGGCCCGTACCTCCGCCGGACGGATGTGCATTGCCACCATAGCGCATGCGTTCATTATCTTTCCAGAATCCGCGAAGGAAATTGTAATACTCCGGGGCGGTGGTGGGATCTCCGGTCACTCCACCGGTATTAACATAGTAAACGAACCTGCGCATGCCCCATCGTTCGTTATCAACAATTCCATCACCGAAGTTCAGTCCGTTGATGTTGCCGTTCAGTATACAATCGTTGCAGATGAGATTCAACTGGCTGTCATAACTTGAACAATCATCTTTACCATTTGGGTCCTGGTATGGTCCCTCGAAAAAATCAATGCCGATTGCCGGCGGGTTTGCTCCATAAGCCCAGGCTTCACCAGCACCGTCAACATCCACTCCATTGTAGAAATAGCCGACTCCTTTGCTTACATGGCATCCGGTATAATCATCGTAGGCCCATCCGAGTGCACCATCCGCGTATACGCCAAAATAGGTGTCAATTAGAGTATAGGTTGACCGGTTGATCAGTGCATAATTATAAAAGCTCATGTCGTTAACAGCATCATTGGTAGAGAATTCGAAAGCCTGGGCCCGGATTTCCATCCCGATAGGTTCACCCCCGGTTTCGGTATGAATATTTCCGCGGTCGTTATATACCCACCACAGAGTGCCATCTCCAAAAAGCCTTGGACGTCGCTGTTCACGCGATGTTCCACAGGGAAGGATTCCATCGAGGTCATAGAATGGATAATCACCATCGGCTGCGTTATATCTGCCATCATCGTTATTGTCCCAAAAGGGAGCCAGATAATAATCATATCCGGCAGCAGCATCGGCATGAGCAGGCCAGTCAAGAATGCTTTCAGGAATGGTATAGCCTTTGAATTCTCTATCCCGGGTTGCTGCATCTGATCGATACCAGTTACGGAAGGCTTCAACCTGGTAGCGGGATATCTCCCAGTGGCGGTCATATTGATAACACACTTCAACATCCGTGGTTCCCCGGGCACTCCCTTTGGTGATAAGCGGCCCGGGAAAATAGTCGACCCCGCCGATCCGGTATCGGACGGCGGATAATTTCAGCTGACCATTAACATCGGTTCCGCCAATCCAGATTCCTCCGTTCCAAAGCGCAGTTTTGCCTGATTCTTTAGGAATTTCATATCTGGAAACTTTAAAATCCCACCACATATCGCCGCCGGTATGTATGAGGGTCTTTACATTATTAAGACTGATTTCTGTAGATGTTTTACCGGGAGTGCAGGCAGCGGCGAATCCTTTTAATGTTTCCTGATTAGTGCGGTAATGCTCTTTTGTCATCATTAAGGGCTGCGCCCAGCCGGTACCTGCCAATGCGGCAATACAAACCATCAGAACTACTCTTCTCATTATAGAATTTCTTGCGGATGTTCTTCCATTTCATAGGGAACAGTAATCTCGACAAGTGTTCCGGCAGCTTCTCCCTGATCGTTGAAAATATCAGAAATATTGACTGATAAAGGCTTGTTGCTTATGTAGTTGTAGAGCTGAATTCTCTTTTCAATATTTGCAAGTCCTCTTGATTTATGTCCTGACCGCTCCCTGATGGCTTTAGCTTTTTCACGGCCGATACCGTTGTCAATAATTTTGATCACCATATAATCAGCATGATCGCTGATGAGGACCTCCAGCAAACCTTTATGCTTGATCAGTTGAAGGCCATGCAGGATAGCATTTTCAAGGTATGGCTGGAGGAGCATGGGTGGAATCCTGACCAGATGCTGGTCGATTTTGGGATCAACTTTAATTTCCAGATCAAATTTTTTACTAAACCTCATGTGCTCCATTTTCAGGTAGAGCCTGATCATTTCCAGTTCTTCGTAAAGTGTAATGTAGTTATATTGTGAGTATTCCAGTACTTTTCTCATCAGGGTTGAAAAGTTGGACAGATAATAATTGGCTGAATCGACATCGTTTTTCAGGACAAAATTCTGAATAGAATTAAGTGAGTTAAAAATGAAGTGAGGATTCATTTGAGAACGTAAAGCAAACTTCTGCGACCGGATCAGCTCATTACGGGTATTAAGGAGTCGTTTCTCCATCTCGTGCTTATTACGCAGACTATTAATTCTTAGGAAAATAATGGTTGCAATTATCAGGATGGAGGTTAGAATGCTGGTATAAATGAAGACTTTTGTCTGATACCAGGAAGGAACTACAATTATGGTTGTTACCACTTCATTACTTCTGATGCCCAGGCTGTTGGTTCCGGTGATCCTGAAATTGTAGTGCCCGGGAACGACATTTCGATAGTCGACCTGGTGAATACCGGGAGGAAGCTGGGTTTTGCTTTTATCGGAATTCTCCAGATAATAGGTAAACTGGTTTTTAAATGGATTCAGGTAATCCATAGCTGAAAAGGTGATACTGAAGGTATTGTCTGATGATGGGATCCTGATCGTGTCGGTAACCGGCAAATCGTATCTTTTCCCGGCTCCGTGAATGGTAAAGCCCGTGATTCGGGCGAGGGGCACCTTCGAAGTCCGCAAGGGCGTTTGCGGGAAGAAGGCGACCACCCCTTTCACTCCACCCAGGAAAACCTCGCCGGTTTCGGTTGCATAGATTGAGTTTTTATTGAATTCGTTGCTTAAAAGGCCTTCCTGAACGTCAAAATTGGTAAATTCATCATTCCGGTGATCGAAACGCGAGAGTCCGTTGTTGGTTGGCAGCCAGAAGATGCCGTCACGATCTTCATAAATTCCGTACACTGTGTTGTCGGAAAGCCCTTCGGCAGTGGAATACCTGTCAAAGGTTCCCGACTGGGTATCAAAGGTGCAGATTCCGCCCCCATTGGTATAAACCCAGAGAATCCCCTGAGAATCTTTAAAAACACCGAAAATGTAAGTCGTGCTTAAAGTAGTTGCATTACCGGGAACGGGTAGATATACCTTCCATTTCCCGGTGGTTTCATGAAATTCGTTCAATCCGTATTGGGTGGATATCAGGAAAACGCCCGGCGACATTTCGAAGACATCATGACAGGCATTGTTACTCAGGCTATTGGGATTATCCGGATCATGGTAATAATTGGTAAAAAGGCCTGTTGAATGATCGAGACGGCTGAGTCCGTTATTCGTGGCAAACCAGAAATTCCCCCGGGAATCCTTGCTGATATGCCAGAGGACACTTCCTGCCAGTGAATTTCCTGAACTGTTCGGGACATAAACTTTTGCGGCTGAATTGTCCGTATTGTAACGGGTAAGACCGGTTTGCGTACCGATCCAGACGTATGGAGGATCATTGAACAGGTCGGTCACCTGGTTTCCTGAAATGCTCCCCGGATTATTTTCGTCATGTTTAATGAATTGCGCAGATTTTTTCTCGCGGTTCCAGACCATTACGCCATCCTGGGTTCCAAACCAGAAAAATCCGGGTTTAGGCTGGATGATCCCGAAGATGGAGTGGTTCCTGATGATTTCATAAAAGGCATGTGGGTCCGGAACCAGTTTTATCAGGCCAGTGTAGGAGGTTCCCAGCCAAAAGAGTCCGTTTCTGTCCTGGATGATCGAGCTAAAGGAAGTATTGGAGAAAAAGTCGCTTTCCGGAATTTTCTGCTGGATGTTGATAAAGTGTTGCCTTGTACGGTCGAATACCAGCAGCCCGCTTTCGCGGGTTCCCACCCAGATTTGGTTTGCATTATCTGCAAAGATGCAATTGATATAGTTTGTTGTTGATTTGACGTTTAAAAGGTTGGAGGATTGAATCGGGTAATAATTAAAATACCTGTTCTGAGGTTGGTATCTGTGAATCCCGGCCGGAGTTCCGATCCAGATATCCCCGGAATGATCGATATTCAGGGAGGTAATCACGGAGGTCATCAGATGACCCTGCTTACCGTCGCCGTAATACCGGATGACCTGGCCTGTTTCAGGATTTAGTTTGTTTAGACCCAGGCGGGTTCCAATCCATACTGATCCCAGTGAATCCTCGGCAAAGCAGGTTACTTTATTCGAACTGATCGTTCCAAAGTCCCTCGGATTATGCTCGATATGCGTAAACTGAATAGTATATGGGTTGAGGAGCAGAACTCCTTTGTTTGTGCCTATCCAGATTAAACCTTTTTTATCGCGAAATAAAACATTAATGCTGTCGGAAGCCATCCCGTTACTGAAATTCTGTTCAACGGTGAATTGTGTGACTGAAAAGTCTTTTTTCGATATCCGGTTTAACCCTTTGGTGCAGGCTGCCCAAATGTAGCCGAGATTGTCCTCGGCCAGGCCTACGATCGTTCCGTTGGTCAGCCCGAGTGAAGGATTAACCATGTTGATGTTCAATGTCCTGAATGAATATCCATCGAAGCGGTTGAGCCCGCTCCATGTTCCGGCCCAGATATAGCCTTCCATGTCCTGAAGGATACAGTTTACCGTATTTTGCGATAAGCCCTTTTCAATGCGTATATATTCAGAGGTAATATTTTCGATACGGTAATCCTGTGCAAGCAACAGATTTGTATGCAAAAGCAGGAGAGTGAAGGAACAAAGGATTACCCGGATCATCGGGGGATATATTATTCGAGAGGCCCCAGAAACCTTCCCACTACTGCAAGCAGGTTTCCTTTCCTGATAGGTTTTGAAATATAGGCATCAAAACCGGCATCCATTGCCCTTTTCTCATCATCAGCCATTGCGAAGGCCGTTTGGGCAATCTGTGGGATATCCGGAAGCATTGATTTTATTTGGACGCGAGCCTCATAGCCATTGGTATTTGGCATCTGCAGATCCATGAGTATCAGATCAATATTGAGATTCAGCTTGCAGGCATCGATAGCTTCTTCACCGCTTCTTAAATTGATTAGTATGAAAAAGACTTTATTTTTAGCAGTGGCTTTTTTTATTGTTGGGATTGGACTTCAATCTTTTACGCAGGGTTCATCACCGGTTGATCCGGTTGGTACCTGGTCATACAAGGCGGCAACGGCTCCGGAGGGTTATGGAGCAGGAGACATCGTGATTGCTAAAGACAAGGATGTTTTTATTGCTTCCCTGAAATTTGGGGACTATGTGGTTAAGGGAACGGGGGTAAAATACGAAAAAGATGTGCTTACTTTCAAGGTGTTTCTTGAGGGGGAATACATCAGCGTTAAAGCAACTTTTGCCGGTGACGGAATAAAAGGCACCGCCAGCTATTCTGAAGGTGATGTACCTTTTACGGCAATTAAAAAAGCGACTAAAAAGTAGCAGCTCATATGAAAAAAAAGCCGCCACTGTGTTCAGTTGGCGGCTTTTTTAATTGTTATCCCGTTATTTGATTTCTTTGAGGTTTTTGCGTGACAGAATCAGCATAAACACTCCGAAAACCAGCATGAACAAACCAATGTAAAGGTTTATATTATATCCCAGGGATTTGGCGTAGATTTCTGTATTGCTGCCCGTAACCAATCCATACACTGAAAGTATGAGGCCGAAAATGGTAAAAAGCAGGCCGATCGGAATTTTAATATCTAGTTTCATATTTGTTTCTCCTACCAGAAAATAATTGATAATACCAATGTGATTGCCCCGACGATCATCGCAAGAAAGACCGGACGGTTATACCATTTGTCGTCTTTATCGACCAGCCGCGGGGTGAGTGAGTAAACCAAGCCTTTCAGATCTTCCTTGGTTTTTCGTTGTTTAGTCAGGAAAGTGAGTCCGACGGTGGTAACGGTTGCAGTTGTCCAGGCTATGATTGCGGTCCAGAAACTTTGGGCCATTCCGCTCGGGTAAGTATGCATTACGCTGATCCAGCCTCCTTTAATAACGGCAGCCGGGTCGGCCCCAACCGGGATTGTCAATCCATGGTGAATCAATGCGCATCCGATGCCAACCAGAAGTCCCCAGAAAGCGGCATGCCCGGTTGCGCGTTTCCAGAACATCCCCAGGAAAAGAACGGCAAACAGAGGCGCGTTGACCATGGAGAAGATCATCTGGAGGAAATCCATAATATTCCCGAACTGTTTGGCCAGATAAGCAGCGCCAATGCTGAGGAGTACACCGAAAATGGTGGCAATCTTGCCGACTTTCAGGTAATGGTTATCATCCTGACCGGGTTTGATGTAGCTTTGATAAATATCGTATGTCCAGACCGTGTTGAAGGCGGAAACGTTACCTGCCATCCCCGACATAAAGGAGGCGAGCAGGGCAGTAAGCCCTAGCCCAAGAATCCCTGAAGGGTAATAGTGACTTAGCATCGAGGTGATTACGGAGTTGTAATTTGGGCTGCCATTGGGCATGAGCTCCAGGGTGAGGGTTCCTTTAGATGCCAGGGCCATAGCTGCCATACCCGGAACAATGACCAGAAAAGGGATGAAGATTTTAGGAAGGGCGCCGATGAGAGGGGTTTTCCTTGCTGCATTCATCGAATTGGCTGCCATTGCACGCTGGACA
>JAPLDV010000311.1 GCA_026391235.1 Bacteroidia bacterium
TACGATTCACTGCGGTACGTTCCACATACTACAGGAGTTCAATTCGATCTGCAGGCAGGGTATATCGTAACCGGATCAAAGGTCACCGTTCAGGTTTTCGAAGCCAATGCATTAAACTTCGATATTCTCAACGGGATGACCCGTCAGTTGATTATCAACCGGAACGACATTGCCAAAGATTTTAAGGGCTTAAGGGTCGGCAACATTAAAGAAGCTAACAATAATGCCGGGAACTGGGAATAATTCTCTTTCCTGATGGAAAAATAGCTTCACTGAAAACTTAGTGAAGCTATTTTTTTTACCACCATAAGATTCTCTATTTTTAAAGGATGAGAAACATTGCGATTATCGACGATTCCTTTGACAGCAATCTAATTTCTTCCTACCATCTGTCAATCCAATATTGCGAACAGTTTTGTTCATTTGCTATACTTGATGCTGCAAGGATGAAGTATATCGCATTCAAGAATTTCTGGTTTGACAATCCGGTACCGGCTATAAACCAGGCTGATCACATCCGAAGCCTTTTGCATGGCGAAAGTTATCTCACACGCCAATTCAAATCCGTTTTTTTTATGTATGTGACACCTTTATCGGTTCTGGTGCCCACCCCCTTGTTCCGAAAGGAAAACCCGGAAGTATATTTCAAATTTTCGTCCCAAATCCTCCCAACCGATCGGATCTTTTTCAGAAGAATACCTGCAATTGATGCATATATCCTTTTCCCGATGCAGGAAGAGATCCTAACCCGTGTTGGAATCATTCTGAATGATGTGCAAATATTTCATCAATCCTGCTCCCAGATTGATGAGGCCATCGCAGAATCCAGGGACAGTGCTGATCGCACGCGGGTATTGGCAAATATCAATCCCGGATTTGTTGATCTGATGATTATTCAGTCAGATCGGCTTCTTCTGTATAACAGTTTTGCTATTAAAAATACTAACGACCTCGTTTTCTTCATATTATACATGTATGAACAATTCAGTCTGTCACAGGAGGATTCCCTGTTAGTCCTGTCAGGTTTTGTCGAGATGTACCCCGGAACAATTGAATTATTAAATCAGTATTTAAAGAAGATCGTAATCCGGGAATTCCCGAAAAGCTATACTTATAGTCACACCTTTAATTGTCTTACCCAGCATCACTATTCACAATTAATCAATCTGGCCGGATGCGGATAATTAACGGACATCTCAGTGGAAGAAGGCCCGTGGTTGCCAAAAGCCTTTTGGCCCGACCAACAACGGATATGGCGCGCGAAGGCCTGTTCAATATATTAAGGAACAGGCTTGATTTTGAAAATTGCAGGGTTCTCGACCTGTTCTCCGGTACCGGCATTATCAGTTATGAGTTTGCTTCACTGGGATGCAGGGATATAACCTGTGTTGAGCGCGACCGGTTCCATTGTGCAACGATCAGAAAGAACTTTGAACTTCTGGATGTCCATTCGATTCGCCTGATTGAAACCGATGCTTTCAAATTCCTGAAAAAAGAGGTCCATCCCTTTGACTTTATTTTCGCGGACCCGCCTTATAATCATCCGCATATAATCGAATTACCGTCCATGATAATCGGGAAAAACCGGCTTGTTTCAGATGGCTTTTTTGTTTTGGAGCATGGTCCGGACAGATCATTTAAAGATTTCGCCGGCTTCACAGAAGAACGCAATTACGGGAAAGTCCATTTTTCGTTTTTCAAGGATTAACAACTTTTAACTTTTCAGGACCATATTAACCGGGTTGAACGTCTATTTTTGTTAGGCCTGATCTTAACAACTATGAAACATGCCTCTTTGGTTTTTCTGATTCTTTCTTGCCTGTCCGTTCAATTAACTGCACAGGATAAACCAAAAGACGTGGGGCTTAAAACGATAACCGCCAACACCATTCAGGGGCCATTGGAGTTTCTGGCATCTGACTGGATGACCGGACGGGAAACCGGAACCAAAGGAGAATTTATGGCTTCCGATTATATCGCAAGTATTTACAAATCAATAGGCTTAAAGCCGGGAGGAAGTTCAAACCTTTATCGGCAAAGCTACTTCCAGAATATCAGTTTCCTGCAAACCACTCCGGGAGAAAGGCAAGAGTGTGCCATCGTTATTAAAGGTACTGGCAGTTGTTATCAGATGGACCTGGCTTATAAAACAGACTATTCAATAATACCCGGAAATCAATCCGTTGAAGCAGAAGCTCAAGTCGTTTTTATCGGGTATGGGATTGAAGATAAAAAGCTTAAACAGCACGATTTTAAAGGGTTGGATGTGAAAGGAAAAATCCTGATCCGGCTGGCCGGCTATCCTGGCTGGAAGGATCCTGATTCAAAGAACTTTAAACGGTTTACTTCTCAGGGCCCTTTGGTAATGAGGAAGTTTGAACAAAACAAAGATAGCGTTGCCTTGGCAAAAGGTGCTGTTGCCATAATTGAAATCCGTTCAGGATCCACCGGGTTTACCCCCTCACCGGCCAATATCCCTTTCCGGTTTAATGAATCTGCCTATGAAGGAGATGTTCCGTTCAATACTGAAGTGCACTACCGGACTTCGCTACAAGGTCCCCAAGCAGCTGCCTTAACGAGAATTTACTTATCCGACAGGGCTTTAAGAACCTTGATCGACGGATCGGAAATCAATTTCGAGGGTTACGAATTGCAGGCAGACAACAAGAGCATCAAACCCTCTGGCAATCTGACCGGCCGGTTTCTGAAGTTTGTCAGTTCCATTGATTCACGCATTATCCGTGGTCGTAATGTTATTGGGTTTCTTGAAGGGAAGGACACTAAAAGCTGCATTGTTATCGGAGCTCACTATGACCACATGGGGCAAACCAAAGGCTTTATCTACAATGGTTCTGATGATAATGCCTCCGGAACTGCCGGTGTCATTAACATTGCCCGGGCTATGATCGCCACCGGCGAAAAGCCAAAAGTTACGGTCGTTTTCTGTGCCTGG
>JAPLDV010000609.1 GCA_026391235.1 Bacteroidia bacterium
GGTTTCTCATTAAGCCTCTTTACCATTATGTCGGTTGTTGGTGTTATCGTCTTAAGGTTCAGGATGAAACACAATGGGGAACCCTTCTATCATACTTTCGGCTATCCATGGGTCCCTCTCTTTTTTATTATCGTTGAGGGATGCATGGCATTGTATGTGTTCATAGGCAAACCGGTACAATCACTGCTTGGAATTGCTATTGCCATAACCGGATTTATCATCTATCTGGTTATCAATAAAATAATAAAACCAGAAACATTAAAATCATGAAACAAAGGCATTTTAGAACCATCATCTTTACGGTATTCCTGTTGGGATTTTACCAAATTCATGCTCAAACAGTTGAGGATTGGGAAATACGAATTAACGAACGCCAGCCAATTCAGAAGGTTATTGAAACGATCGGCTTACAGCCCGGAATGGTAATCGGCGAGGTGGGTGCGGGCACCGGCCGGATCACAGTTTGGTTCGCCAAACAAGTTGGCCCCGAAGGCTTGGTTTATGCAAATGATATTAATAAAACCGACCTGAATCACCTTTTTGAAAGGTGCAAGAAGGAGGGATTCAATAATGTGAAGATCATTGTCGGCTCTGTTGAGGATCCAAAGCTGCCTGCTAATTCATTGGATATCGCATTTATGACCAATACCTACCATCATCTGGAAAAACCGGTCGAGTTGGTGAGAAACCTGCTTCCGACACTGAAAAAGAATGGCATTCGTCAGCCCCCGAAAAAAATAATGGATGCCATCGGCGTCAAGCCGGGTATGGTGATCGGGGAAATCGGCGCAGGCCGCGGACGGTTTACGGTTTACCTGGCAAGGGAAACCGGACCGACGGGTAAAATACTGGCTAATGATATTGATAAAAGGAGCCTGGAGTCCCTGGAAGACCGATGTAAAAAGAACGGGTTTGCCAATGTAGAAACAATCATCGGCAAGGAAGATGATCCTTTATTCCCTGACAATTCGCTGGATCTGGCGATTATGGTCTACACCTACCACCATTTAAGCATGCCGGATGACCTGTTGAGAAACCTGAAACACAGTCTGAAACCCGGTTCGATCCTGGCCATATTGGAAATGCGCGATTTTGAGCTGGACAAAGAACTGCATATTGACCGGAGCAAAAGCGATCAAAAAACGCCACCGATCAGGGACAGAATTGAAAAAAGCGCCAGGGAAACCGGTTATGAACTCATCCGAATTGAAACATTCATAGAAAGCGATTACATCTTCATTCTCCAATCAAAAGAGTAAATCATGAAAACATTTTTGAAGCTGATAGTAATTCTGCTTGCTGCCGGTAACCTGTCGGTTGCACAAACTTCACAGCCAACCATCAGGACAACCAAAGTTGCAGAGAACCTGTATGAGTTGTTTATCCATATCGACAATTCAAACTCCGTCAATGTTTTTGCCTTGGTGGGAACTTCCGGAATTCTGCTTATCGACACCGGATATTCATTTTCAACCGACCTGATCAGGGAAGAACTGAAAAAGATAACCGATAAAAAGATCGTGTATATTATTAATACTCATTTCAATGGCGACCATACGGATGGTAATGCATTGCTGGGACAGGATGCTTGCATTATTGCACATCGCGAAAGCTTTAGCCGGCTTGCCACAAACACCCAATTTGCGGCTGAAGGCCTGCCGGATATCACCTTTCAGGATTCTTTGACAATCTGGTTCAATAATGAGGAAATAGTCCTCAAATACCTCCCCGGCCATACCGACACCGACATCATTGTTCAATTTAAAAAAGCAAACATTGCTTTTCTCGGAGATCTGGTTTTTTCCGATTCTTTCCCGCTGGTTCAACCCGAAGGGGATATATCTTCGTTGGAGAAAAGTCTGACCCTCCTGGCCGGAATGTTCAATGAAGACGCCCGGATACTGGTCAGCCACGGACGTGAATTAAAGGCCAAAGAATTGAACACCTATCTGAACATGCTGATAAGAACCAAGGAGCTGGCATTGAAAGCCATT
>JAPLDV010000438.1 GCA_026391235.1 Bacteroidia bacterium
CCATTCATAAGGATCCCGTCATAACCGGTTAACCAATAATTTTTCATATCCGCAAGAGGCTGAAGGTTTGAAGAAAAGTTGTACAGCAAGTTGTTTAACAGACCATTGGATCCGGCAACGTTGGCTTTATTTGGGGATGTAGTGCGCACATAATTGGCATTGGCGGTAATTCTGATTTTGTCGGTCAGTTTATATTCCGAATTGAATGTTACCGAATTCTGGTTCGTTTTGGTATTAGGCATTACTCCGATGTTCCCCATATTTGACAGTGACAACCGAAACGAACCCTTGTCGTAGTTTCCATTGACGCTGATGCTGGTGGTTTTCGTGCTACCGGTCTGCAGGTAAGCCTGAACCCTGTTCCCTTGCTGCGAAGTCATCGGGCCGTTTTCCCATTTCTGGGTTTTCACGTTCCAGAAATCACCCACGTAGGATCCGTCAAGCTTCGGGCCCCAGCAGTCGGTATTGTCATACTGCCACTCAAAAGCCCTTTCACCCTGGCCGAATTCTCTTTGTATTTCAAGAAACTGGTAGGGTTTCTCCCATGTTACGGTTTCAGAAACCGTAACTCCGAGGCCTTTTCTACCTGCTTTGCCTGACTTAGTGGTGATCATGACGATCCCGTTACCACCTTCTGAACCATAGAGTGCTCCGGCGCTACCTCCTTTAAGGACAGTAATACTTTCAATGTCTTCAGGATTCAATTGCGAAAGGATATTCCCGAAGTCAACGCCGTTTTTGTTGGTGAAAGTCTGATTCCCCACAGGAATACCATCAATCACATACAGAGGCTGCCCTTTTACGGCAACGTTGGCGTCGCTGGTCGACGGCATAACGGTTGTGCCCCTGATGTTTACCAGAACGGATGATGTGGGGTCACTGCTCAAACTGACCAGGTTCACCCCGCTCACTTTACCATCAAGCGCTTTCATCACGTTGGTGTTACCGCCTCTGACCAGATCTTCCGATTTTACTTCACTGACAGAATAAGCCAGTGACTTCTTCGATCTGGAAATGCCCAGTGCAGTTACAACAACTTCATTAATCGCGACACTTGATGCAGACAAGGTAACATCAATTACAGTCCGGCCATTGACAGCAATCTCCTGACTTTCAAAACCGACAAAAGAAAAAACCAGGACTGGCTGTGTACCGGGAACCGTAATGTTGTATTTCCCGTTGAGATCGGTAATCACACCCGTATAGGTGCCTTTTACCAGGACATTTACCCCTGGCAGTAATTCCCCGGTGCTGCTTTTAACAACGCCGTTCACCTTAGTCTGTGAATATGTGTTACTCGCAAAGAGCACAAATATCCCCAGGAGGAGCATCTGTAGTACAAACTTTTTCATAAATAATTGGATTAGGTATTAGTAATTATGACTTGGTTCAATATTCAATTTATTTATATGTTTAGTCACCATGATCAAATGTAGAACACCAAAATAGGTAAAACCTGTGGAATATTATTCATAATACATCAAATCTTAACCGTAATAGTTGTCAGGTACCTTGAAAACCAAAGTGAACAGAACAAGACCTTCGCGAGGATTAAGTCATTTGCGAAATTTCTGTAATTCCCTTACGCGTTCTTTCTGCCAGCTCCTTCTCACGCTGCGATTCATCCAATTGATCCGGATCCCCCAGGTAACCTAATGCAATACATACAACCGGTTCATAAACAGAGGGATCGATAGCGAATGTACCGATAATTTTTTCGGAATCGTAGCCACCCATGGGGTGACCGTAGATATTCATCGACCGGGCCTGAAGAATCAGCAGCATATTAGCAGCGCCAAGGTCATGTTTCGCTTTTAGGTTCGGCTTGCCGGGATCACGCTCAATTTTTGCCAGGCTCACCAACAGCACTGCAGCATTCTTCGCCCAAACCTGGTTACCTGGGGTAATGCAATCCAGGATTTTATTGAATCCCGGCGTGTCCCGGTGTGCATACAGATAGTACCAGGGTTGGAGATTTCCTCCGCTAAACGACCAGGTAGCGGCTTCGAGCATGGTATTCAGTTCTGTTTCAGAGATATGACCGGTCAGATAATGCCTCGGGCTCCATCGTTCCCGGATCAGGTCAATCACCGGGAATTTTGTTTTGGCCTTTTTTTGATCCATTTTTTGTATTTTTCCTAAAATTACCAAAAAGAGTGACAAGTGACGTTTTTCCCCGATACCTGATACCCGATACCTGATACCTGATACCTGATACCCGATACCCGATAACCATGCCCTTCTACGCCTCCATCCTTTCCTGGTACGATCAGATCTTCCCATTTGCTCCGGTACAGCGTGATTTTGTGCTTTCTTTCGGGGCGAGCCCGGTGCTTTCAGCTGTGGATGTCGGTTGCGGTACCGGAAGCCTGATCGTTTCGCTGGCAAAAGTGTTCAGGACAACGGCAGGAATTGATCCTGATGAAGCCATGCTCGAAGCAGCCCGGCAAAAAGCAGCCGCCGAACCTGTTGGAACCTGGTTTCTTCAGGCCGGCATGCTCGACCTGGTAAAAGAGTTTGCTCCGGAGTCGGTCGACCGCCTGATCTGTTTCGGAAACACTTTGCCGCATCTGGCAAATGAAGAAGAAGTCGTGGAATTTGCACAGCAGGCCTATCAAATTCTTAAACCGAACGGACAGGTATTGATTCAGATCATTAACTACGCCCGGATTCTGGATCAGAAACTGTACGGATTGCCAACCTTCGAAAAAGAGAATCTTACGTTTG
>JAPLDV010000631.1 GCA_026391235.1 Bacteroidia bacterium
TCCATGCCAACGATGGCATCCATGATATACAAGCGTGGTTTAATCAGCAGGTTAAGGTCGACCAGCATTCGTGAAAAGAGTTCGGCATTTGTCATCCGTCCGTGAAACTCCGATTTAAGCATTCCCGGAACACATCCGAACTGGTTTTTAACGGCGCCTGTAATACGGGTCAGGGCATGGGTCTTCAATTTCGATACCGAAATCACTCCTTCGGAATCAACCACCCCTTTGGCAAGAATAAAATGCTTCACCAGGCTCCCCTGTGGAAATGGTACATCGACCCGGGTATTCATGTCAGCCACCGGCACATTCAGTTCCTCTGCCACATCAAGCAACCCGGCTTTTTTTGCAACAGCGCGGGTTGATCCTGCGGCAGGGCTGTCTCCAAACGACACATCCATTCCCGCATCCTGCAAAAGACGAATCACGCCGCGAAAAACCGAAGGATGGGTGGTAACCGCTTTTGATAATTCCCTGGATACCAACAAATTGGGCTTTACAAGCAACTTTTCACCTTTTTTTGCAAATCGGTCGATCCCTCCCAGCAAATCAACACAATTCCTGACAGCCTCCTCAACACTTTGCAGATCGTAGTCCCCGCAGGCAACAATGGCCACCTTGCTCTCAGGCACTTTTATCCTGTCTGGCATTTCTTTTTCGTAATCGTTTCAACATCCTGATACCTCCGCCCTGCAACGCATAGGAACCCCACAAGGGTATTGCCTCTTCCAGCACAACAATCATCTCCCCTTTCAAATCCGGCAGCAATTTGGTAATATTTTCGAGTATCGCCATTGCGTAAGCTTTTATTGCCACCGCCTGGGTATCGTCCGAGAGCCATTTGAAGAGGGTATCAACCAGTTTTCCCATCGCCACATCATCCTCTACCCACGAATGCCGGATCAGAATATGCATAAAAACCCGTTTTACTGCCATATCCTTCAACCCCGGCAGATCCTTTACCATTGTAACCAGATAAGGCCTGATCAGTTCCGGATTACGTTCACAACAAAGATCCGCAACCCTTGCAGCCCGCATGCATAGAGGCGATTTCTCCTGATATGCCAGATCCAGAACCTCTTTGAACAACCTGGTATCATCACCCACCATGGCAGCCGTATAATCCATCAGCGAACGGCTGCTGTCGGAGAGAATCAATGGAAAATCGAGGGTTGGCATAGAAAGCAAAAATAATAAATGGTTCGGCTGCATTTCACTAATTGGTTCGCTTCGCTCACTAATTATGCTCCCTTCGTTCGCTAATTATGCGCTTCGCGCTAATTGGCTCGCTGCGCTCACTAATTGAAAAAAACTTTAGGGGACTGTTGTCAGGGTAAATATTTTGTTTAATTTTGCAGACCCAAGTTTTTACCTGGGAAGCTTATTGGCCCGTTCGTCTAGGGGTTAGGACGTCAGATTTTCATTCTGGTAGCAGGGGTTCGATTCCCCTACGGGCTACGACAAATTTAACATCATTTCAAAATGGCACATCATAAGTCGGCATTGAAGAGAATCCGTCAGACGGAAATAAAGACTGAGCATAATAAGTATTTTGCAAAGACCACCCGTAACGCGATTAAAAGCCTGAGGAACACCAGCGAAAAGACTGCCGCCGCCGAAATGCTGCCGAAAGTTTCTTCCATGCTGGATAAGCTTGCCAAGAAAAATATTATTCATAGCAACAAGGCTTCCAATCTTAAGTCGGGCCTCGCCAAACACGTAAGCAGCCTGTAGAGACGCATATATGCGTCTCTACTCATATTTGCGTCCCCTTTTTTCCATTTCCACTTCCTTTCTGCATCTATATTCATAAATAAACATGATAAGGAAATGGAATACCCGGTTTTTCGCATCCGCGATCTGGCCGTTGAGGACCGGCCACGTGAAAAATGCCTGCGCCAGGGAACCAGCGGGCTAAGTAACACTGAACTTATTGCCATCCTGATCGGAACAGGAACACAAAAGCAGTCGGCACTCGACCTTGCCCGCCAGATCCTGCAGCAGGCCGGGAACGACCTTCACCAGCTGGGCAGGCTCTCTTTAGCAGAGATGGAAAAGATCAACGGTATCGGTCAGGCCAAAGCAATCCGCATCCAGGCATGCTTTGAACTCGCGCGCCGGCGAAAAGCTGCGCCGCCTGGCATCCGGCCCAAAATAAAATGCAGCCAGGACGCCTGGAAACTGCTCGAAGGAGTACTCTCTGATCTGCAACATGAAGAGTTCTGGATTCTGCTGCTGAACCGCTCAAACCAAATAATCGATCAGGTCAGGATCAGCCAGGGCGGCATCTCCGGAACTGTCACCGATGTCAGGCTGATTCTGAATGCTGCGGTCGAAAAACTGGCATCAGGGATCATCCTGGCCCATAACCACCCATCCGGAAACCTTTCGCCATCAGAGGCTGATATCAAAATTACAAAAAAAATAAAAGAGGCCGCCCAGATGCTCGATCTGTCACTGCTCGACCACATCATCCTGTCAGATCAGGGATACATGAGCATGGCAGATGATAATCTGATGCCATGACATGCCGCTTCAGGCATAATAAAGTTGTATCTTCACAGCATATTTTGATCCTGAATGATTCTTATTTATTGCCCCGAGGAAAATCCGAGAGTTACCTGGACCTTCGATCTGGTCTTCCGGCAGCTTCTGGGGTTGGAATATCGCCTGACAACCTTCCCCGATGAATTGATCCATTCAGATGGGCCCCGCCTGAATTATTCGTTCAAACCGATAGCCGGTACCCCTTTCGTTGAGGCGTCAGGGCTTCTGTTCGAAAATGACGTCCGTGATCAGTCGGCAAAATTAATTCCGGGAGAGAAATGGGCTCGATTACCAACCATTTTTTCATACGTTAAGAGCCCGACTCCTCTCTCATTTGATATTTTCTCTGCTATATTCTTTTTCGTCTCAAGGTACGAGGAGTATCTGCCCTTTGAACCCGACGAGCATCATCGCTTCCGGTCCACCGAAAGTCTTGCTTTTCACCTGGGTATAGTCGAAAACCCAATTGTTAATCAATGGGTTATTGAGTTCAAAGAAATCTTACTATCGTGGTTTGGCGAGTCGGTCGCTTGTAAAGAACCTGAATATCAATTCATACCGACAATCGACATCGATAATGCCTGGGCCTATGCGCACAAAGGCCTCATGCGATCCCTTGGGGGACTTTGGAAGGATCGCCGGGATATGGAGGCCAGAAATTTCCGGTATCAGGTACTCCGCGACAACCAACCGGACCCTTACAATACCTACGAACTGCTCAACCGGTTCCATTCTGAATCTAAAGTGCATCCGATCTGGTTTTTCCTGGTTGCATCCTATGGCCATTATGATAAAAACATCTCTCCGCACAACATTCACTTTCAAAACCTGATACGTCAAATCGCTGCTGATTCTGCCGTCGGGATTCATCCATCATACGCATCTAACTCTTCGCCATCGCTATTTCAACATGAAAATGAGCTTCTTGCACGTATTCTGGGGCGCTCGATTCACCAGAGCCGGCAACATTATCTGCGCTTACACCTTCCCGATACCTACCGAACACTGTCGCATCTCGGTATCAGGGAGGACTATTCAATGGGCTATGCTGATTCCGCTGGTTTTAGGGCAGGTATTGCCTCCCCTTTCCGCTTTTTTGACCTTGAAGAAAATAAAATCACCGACCTGATGGTCTATCCTTTTCAGGTGATGGATACGTGTCTGCAACAATACATGAAATTAAATCCTGAACAGTCGGTTAAAAAGATCACTGAAATCGTTGATCAGGTGAAAAAAGTGAAGGGTACCTTTATCAGCTTATGGCACAATGAATCCCTGAGCGAATGGAATGACTGGAGTGGCTGGAGCAAGGTGTATCGTGAACTTCTCTCTATCGCAAAACCGGAATGACCTCATTATTATGGAGATACAACATCTCAATCATCAACAGATCGATAAGCGCCGATGGGATCTGCTCCTTCACCATGCCGCTGGAGGCACTCTCTATGGCCAATCATGGTACCTCGATGCTGTTTGTCCGGGCTGGCAAGCACTGGTTACCAGTGATTATTCCAGGTTAATGCCGCTGACCTCCAGGCAGAAATTCGGACTCAATTATCTTTATCAACCTTTATTAAGTCAGCAGCTTGGTGTCTTCAGCCAAATGCACCTTAAACCTGAAGAGGTTGATGAATTCCTCAGCGCGATTCCGCGGGTATTCAAGCTAATCGAGATCACACTGAATGATCAGAACCCGCCGGGCGCCCTTTTCCCGGTTCACAAACATGCCACCTACCGGCTGAATCTGAATATCCCCTATTCCCAAATTCAGGAAAGATATTCCGAGAACACCCGACGAAACCTGAAAAAAGCCACTCTGGAAAACCTCCGGTTCAGGACGAACATAACCCTTCCTGAGTTTCTGGAACTTTTACAGAAGGATAAAAGTGCCGGCGCGAATGTTCTTGTCCTCAGAAAAAACCGGCCGGCTTTGTTACGACTGGTTCCTGCCCTTCTCAACCGGAATGCCGGAATGATTTGCGGGGTTAAAAACCGTCATGGCGACCTGCTCGCTGCTGCCCTGATTGGTCAGGATAAAAGGTTTCATTATTACCTCGCACCGTCCATGACTGACGAAGGCCGTGAATCGCGGGCCATGTTTTACCTGATCGACCGATATATCCATCTGCATGCAGGATTACCGGCAATTCTTGATTTTGAAGGGTCGGATATCGAATCCGTTGCCCGCTTCTACAAAGGATACGGAGCTGTGCCATATTTCTATACATCCTTAAGAATAAACAGATTACCCTGGCCATTGAATCATTTGTCAAACCGAAGGATGAAATAACTTTTTAGTACATTTGGCAACACCAATTCCAAACATCATGATTAATAACCTTGGCGATCAGAATTCCATCCTTAACCAATTCATGGTTGAGATCCGGGATGAAAGGCTCCAGAAGGATTCCATGCGGTTCCGGAGAAACCTGGAACGTGTGGGTGAAGTGATGGCTTACGAAATCAGCAAAACCCTTACTTATCAACCCATTGAAGTCCGGACACCACTGGCAACATCTGATGCTCATGTTGCGAAGGAACCGGTGGTTCTGGCTACAATTCTCCGTGCAGGACTTCCCATCCATCAGGGATTTCTAAATTTTTTCGATCAGGCCGAGAATGCCTTCATTTCCGCCTATCTCGATTACTGGAAACAGGTACACCAACTCATGTTCATATTGCCTCACTCATCGCCAGCAAAGAGGGAATTGAATATCTGCGAAAAAACCTGCCGATGAAAAAAACCACCATCTGGGTAGCCGCCATTGATGACGAACTCACCTCTAAGGCCTACATCGTTCCGGGTTTGGGCGATGCGGGAGATCTTGCTTACGGAAGCAAGGCGAGTGAAGGAGTGGAACAGTTTTGAAGGAGAAATTCAGATCTGTTTTATCTGTTGCTCCACAACTCCCTGATGCTCTTCCCAATCACAGGATGAATCTTCTCCGGACAGATTTCCATCAGTGATATCAGAATAAAATCCCGTTCATGCAATTTGGGATGCGGTACGATGAGGCCCGGTTCATTGAGAATTATATCTCCATAAAAAAGAATATCCAGATCCAGAATCCGATCGGCATATCCCGCCGTCCGCACCCTGCCAAACCCGGATTCAATGGAATGCAAAATCCCACAGATTTCGTGCAGGCGTGATGTATCAGACACTGCAGGACATGCCTCCTCCGCAACAATGATCGCACAATTAAGAAATTTGTTTTCTGACTCAAAACCCCATGGCTCGGTTTCAACAAAGCTTGATGCCATTGGAACAAAACCAATCTTTTTGCCTATAAGCGCAATGGCCGTTTCGATATTCCTTCGGCGGTTGCCGAGGTTACTGCCCAGTCCGATGTTAAGTTCTGGCATGAAAATGATATCATGGGTTTAGTGTA
>JAPLDV010000897.1 GCA_026391235.1 Bacteroidia bacterium
AGTCGGCTATCTTTATGGTGGCATGGACCCCGTTTTTAAACTGACTCCCTTTCATCAGCACACACACTAGAGCCGTAGAGCTCGCAGAGGAAATTGTTTTTTTACTATTGCTGAACTTGGTAAGGGATTTATAGAGGAAAGATAGGAAAAGGTACTATCCCGGCTGATCAAAAATGCGATGATTGAATAAATTAATAAATGTCCTACGACCCCAATTTAAACCAGAAAGGCCGAATGTCCGGGTTACACACATTTTGAACAGCCGTAAAAATTGCATCAGTTTTCGTTTTTCCAACTTGTTAATTTCTAAAAATTTCCGCGGCACCTTCTGGCGTCCCACCTTCCGATCTTCGCAAAAGAAATTAAAACTTTTGTATGAAGAACCTTGATGACTTTTATATCCTGCTTCAGAAGCAGGTAGCTCAATTGGGCCGGGAACCCAGCCTGGAGAGCCTGAATGCGCTCGATCTAAACAATTATCCATATTCCGTAGAAGTGGATAAACTTTTCCTGTCCTATTTTAAAACACTGCCAAATCACTTAGGTATCCGGGATATTCACATTGAAAATGCTCATTACTGGTTTTTGGAAAAGTATGAGGATCAGATCTGGAATTTTCATGTGCCCGGCTGGTCAACTGAAGAATCCGAATCAAGGTTCAGTGATGTCTATTATTGCCTTTTCGATGACCTGATCATCCATTTCGGTTTCCTCAGGGAATACATCTCGCTTTATTGGAAAAAACGCTCAAAAGCCCAATCTCAGGCGGACCCAATTGAACACCCTATGCCGACTCTGTTTATCAACAACCGGCATAATTCGTTGACCACCAAAACATCAGTGAGGATGAGGCTCGCTAATAATTTTCATCAAGTTTTAGGCGACCTTTTTGGGGATTGGTCAACCTCATGCGCCGGAGACGGGAAAACCTGTCCGTTTGTTCCAATTGGGACTGAAATATCTAATTAGGTGTAAAATAACACCTATCGCAGCGACACCCTTTGGCGTTCCCAGTTTCTTTCTTTGATAAAAAATGAAAAAAATGGACCCAGTATTTTCAAGCGATTATGTTTGCCCTGATAACAACTTTGACATATTCATTGAGGGGAACTGCAACCGGCTGGCTCGGTCATTTGGTTTAGCGGTTTCCGACAACCCTGGCGGTTCTTTGTTTAATCCATTGGTTATTTGCGGAGTACCCGGCTCAGGGAAAAGCTTCCTGGCGCAGGCTATTTACAACAAAATCCGCAGTAAGAACCCCAAGAGCAAGGTATTATACTTGCAGAGCGCTAAGTTTTGCAGGGTATTTTGTGAAGCTGTCAGAACGAACAGTACAATGGGTTTTACAAAAGCCTTCTGTAATCAGGATACATTAATCCTTGACAATGTTTGTAACCTGGTTGGCAAAAGCAAAACCCAAGAATTGTTGGCTGGGTTTATCATTGACCAATATCTGGTTTCAAAAAAGCAAGTTGTTCTAACTTCATCCATTTTCCCAAAAGATTACGGGAAATTTGAACCGAGGTTTGCCTCTATGCTTCAGCGTGGGGTAACTGGTTTTTTAACCAATCCATCGTACGAAACCCGGCTTCTTATCATAGAGAATCTTCTCAAATCCCTGGGCATACCAATTGCCACAAACGTTATGGAGTACCTGGCCCTAAAGGTCGACAAGACTATCCAGGAATTGGAAGGCATTACTTTGTCGGTCATTGCGAGTGCATCCCTATCAAAGAGCACGATCGATATCAACTTTGTCGATGGAATATTAAGTAAAATTCTCAAGGAGGGTCAACTTAATGAATAAATCAGATGAATTGCTGAACAAACTTCAACAGCAGATAAAGGAAAGTGGCCGCGATCCTGATCGATCCAGTGTTTTGTCATTTGATGTTGACAATACAACTTGCCCAATAATGTCAAAGCCACTATTTATTTCCTATTTCAAAGTGCTGCCTAACTGGCTGGGAATATGGAGGATTAACGTCCGGAGCGCCAGTGAATGGTTCGTTGGCAAATATGGACAGGACGCGTGGAATTACCATTTCACCCAAGTCCGCAACCTTGGCGGTTTTATGGAGTTCAGGGATGAGTATGGAGGTTAATCTATTCTTCCGGAATACATCAATGGATTCCGTAAATGCAATTGCTGATGAAATCGAGAAGTCTTTCCGATTAGATGAGGGTGCAGTATCTTCTATATTCCTGTTGAAATTTGGAGGAGGTCTTGAAATTGAGGAGATGTCTATCAAAGACCCGCCGATAAAGATTGATGGCAATTATAACGAAGACTTTATTGAGGTAAATAGAACAATCCTAAACCGGCTCAACCGTCAAAACGATAAAGGAATTATCCTATTACACGGAAAGCCGGGGACTGGAAAAACCTTCTATATCCGTTATCTCATTCAATCGGTCAAAAAAAAAGTAATATACATGCCGTCTCACCTTGCCGCGTCGATTAGCAATCCTGAACTCCTCACTGTACTTATGGAACATAAGAATTCGGTGCTGGTGATCGAGGATGCCGAAAACATTGTGGTTGACCGGGAGAATGACAAACAATCATCGGTTTCTGCACTTCTCAACCTTTCAGACGGATTGCTGGCTGATTGCCTGAAAATTCAGATTATCTGTTCGTTTAATACCGATGTTTCCAAAATAGATAAGGCTTTGATGAGAAAGGGCCGGCTGATCGCACGCTATGAATTTCGTGAATTGGAAACGGGCTTAGCTAACAACCTGTCGGCTAACCTGGGTTACGGCAGGCCCTTCCATTCGCCAACCCTTCTCACCGATATCTATAATCAGGGGGAGATGGAATATGTGACAACGAAACCAACTACCAACATCGGGTTTAAAATTCACAATTAACTTTTTATCGCGACATACTTTGTCGCTTGTCTGGATTATCTTTAGAATAAAATTGAAAATGAAATGTCAAAACGAGGCTACATATCACGCTACATGCTAATCGTAAAGAAACTGAAGGCGAAGCCATACAGTTCATACGAGGAGTTGAAATCCTACATCGAGAACCAGGTCGAATATCTTCAGAAGCAGGACGATACGCTGGATATCGGATTTTCAAAGCGGACCTTGCAGCGGGATATCCGGGAGATCCGGAACAATTTCGGGATCGATATTGAGTTTTCCAAGGGCCAGAAAGGATACTTCATTGGAAACAGTGAATCGGAGAATATGAATTTTCAGCGGATGATGGAGGCGTTCGACATGTTCAATTCGCTGAATCAGGCTCAGGACATGACGCCCTATATTCACCTGGAAAAGCGTCGGCCGCAGGGGACTGAGAATCTATATGGGTTGCTTTATGCGATAAAGAACAGGTTCCAGATCAGCTTTTCTTATCAGAAGTTTTGGGAAGATGAGATCAGTCACCGGCAGGTTGAACCTTTTGCATTAAAGGAGTTTAAGAACCGATGGTATGTGCTGGCAAAAGATTTGAAAGATGGAGCGATAAAGACATTCGGGTTGGACCGTCTGACTGATCTTGAATTTAGCCGGATAACATTTAAAGCGCCAGCCAATTTCAATATCGAAGATCATTACCGCTACTGCTTCGGGATAATCAGTCCGAACAGCAACGAGCCAGAGGAAATTATCCTGGCATTCGAACCGGTACAGGGTAAATACATTAAAACCCTGCCAATACATTGGACGCAGGAGGTGATTCAGGATGATGAGAATGCATTGGTAATTCGGCTCAAAATGTTTGTCACCCAAGACCTGATCATGGAACTGCTCTCCTATGGTAAAAGCGTGGGTGTAATTGAACCAGACTCCTTATACAATGAAATGAAATCGGAGCTTTGGCTGGCTTACACGCGGAAAATAGTTGACAATTTCGAGGGGAAAATACACAGTGGCAGATGGGCGGAAGAGTTTAATGTGAAGATAGATAATTCGGTAAATCCACCAATCCTAACCTATATCAGAAAAGGGCTGGAACAATGACCAGGCAGCTTCATTTTATCGGTCTTGGCGGTGGCGGATGCAATGCCGTTGAGTACATACACAGTAAGGGTATCCAAGCCAATTACACTTGCATTTCTCATCCTGAAAGATCATCGCTGCCTTCCGATATTCATTTTCAAACCTTTGCCCGACTCAGCAAATGGGATTTGTTTGACGGATATGACCTCGTCCGGAAGAATCGCAGATATGTTTTGTTATCTGGATTAGGTGGAAAAACTGGGACCTATCTGGTAGAAGAATTCATGCTCCTACTCCAGTATCAAAACCGAGATTTTTTGACCATCTGCAGCTTACCTTTCGCTTTCGAAGGCCATCAAAGGAGAATTTTTGCCGAAAGATTTAGGGCCAAGTTTCAATCCATGAAAAACTTTATCTGTTTCGATCTTAATTCGATAGTGAAACATTGGGCCGATATTACTCTGACGGACGCATTTGAAAAAGCGGATGAGCGGTTTTATTGGTTGAGCCAAGTTCAGAATTACAATTAAACACCTAAGAGAGGAAATTTAAGATGAAGTCTCACATTTTATTAGCCGATCACACGACTAAAACATATCAGTATCTTGGTTATATGAGCAACGACGAACGGTTAACCAACAATGTAGCTGAAATGATAAAAGCTGGAATGGACGTGCACTGTCAGTCGTTGGAGAAGGAACCTTCCAGATACAACATTCTTATTGATGGATTCAGGTGGGATGAGAATTTGTATACCAGGTTACTGAACGAACTTGAGGCTATGACAGGAAAACCCAATCATGAACCGGGGAACCAATATCGGGGTGTTGGCCAGGGATTATTTTCCGGGGGGTGTAATGGCTGTGGAAGGCGAATATCCGTCGAGGGAATCCGCCATTCGTACGCAGGAATTGATTGATCAAGGGGTTGAAACTATTTATGAAGCCACCTTTATTTATGATGATACCCTCGTTGCAGTGGATATCCTGACCAAAATCGAAGGGAACTGGCAGCTGTTTGAATGCAAGGGGAGTACAGCTGTGAAACCTCATTATATCCGGGACCTGGCAGTCCAGCTTTATGTCGTTACCGGCGCCGGAATCCCATTGGCCGATGCTTTTGTGATGCATCTGAATAATACCTATGTACGTCGGGGGAGCCTTGATATTCACGAACTTTTCACTTGCGAAAGTGTGTTCGGTCAGGCGATGGGTGTGCAGGATGACATCCCGCAAAGATTGATGGAGTTCCGGGAGATGCTGCAAGGGGAGGAGCCCCGGATTGAGATCGGCAAGCACTGCAATTCGCCCTATCCCTGCGATTATATGGAATACTGTCAGGGCCTTCTCCCGATCAGCGATATTGAACCAGTATCAGAAACTGACAATAGTCCAATGATTCGCCACGATTCCGTTCGCCAACAGTTGGCGCAATATGGCTATCCGCTCTATTTTCTGGATTTTGAAACCATTCAACCGGCGGTTCCGCTGTTTGATGAATCACGGCCGTGCCAGCAGATTCCCTTTCAATATTCGCTTCATTACCTCCAGGAAAAGGGCGGCGAGCTGATCCATTCCGATTTTCTGGCCTGGCCCGAGGGCGACCCTCGTCCCGATCTGATCCGTAACCTGATTGAAGCCACTCGTGGTACAGGCAAAATACTGACCTACAACGTTACTTTTGATAGGTGGATGCTTCGTGAAATGGCCCGCGACTTTCCGGAATATAGCGTGGAATTACAGGAGATCATCAGCAGACTTGAAGATCTCATGCCGGTATTCAGGCGCAGGGATTATTATTTCCCCTCGATGGGCCGGGGTTATTCCATCAAAACTGTATTGCCCCTGATGGTCCCGGAACTCAGCTACAACGAGCTGGAAATCAATAATGGCGGCGATGCCAGCTCCTTTTTTCTCCAGTTATACGAGTCCAACGATACCGAGCTTATCGAACAAACCCGCCAGAATCTACTGAAATACTGCCATCTGGATACGCTGGCGATGGTGAGAATATTGGGGGAGCTAGAGGAGAGATTAGGCTTAAATGATTATATTTGAACAAACCATCAACAGATATAAATTAATATATATTACAATGTCAAAAGTATGGAAAGTTGGTTCACGCTGGCACGAATATGGTGCTGCTGGTACCTCAATAAAAGATTTCTTTCTGCTTTACAATATTGCGATTATTGGAACAGATAGTGATCATGCACGCGTTCTCAGGGATGTTGAAATTGGAGATTATATTGCCTTGGCGGATGGTTATACCATAATTGCGGTTGGAAGGGTTTTTGAAAAACCGAGAAGGTTGAGCGAATACAATTTTAAAAATACCGATTTCCCCGACCGCTATGAAAATCATGCCTCCAACGTGGGAATTCGTGCGGATTTTCGCCCATTAAGTGATCCTGAGAAATTCGAGTATAAGAAAAGGGGAACATTTTGTGAAGCTTTTCAGATTGCCAAGAGCGTTATGGACCTATACGAAGGTATAAATAACCCATTCTATATTAAGCCTTCAACAAATCTCTCGGGATTAGGGAAAAAGCATTATGTCATTCCGATTTACCAGAGACCTTATTCCTGGGAAGAAAGGAATGTTGAGAGGTTCATTAATGATATATTCTTCAATTACTGGGGAGAAGGAACGGTTTCCCCGCCGGAATGCATGTTCATTGGAACAATGGAATTGAGCAATCCAACCAATCAAGATCGTGAAGATTTGATAGAGGTAGTTGACGGTCAGCAGCGCATTTCGACCATGATGCTTTTATTACAAGTTTTGAAGTTGAGATTCCCTGATTGCAAAAAGATAACTACGATTGATATAGCTACTAAAGTTTTTAATGGTGCCGAACAAGAATTGTTAAACTTAGTGAAAACATTGTCAATAAGTGATTTAAAGAATACTGATACAAACTGTTACATTAAGAATGCTTATTTGATCAACCAGTATCTGGATGAAAAATTAATAAACAATCCTCCCTTTTGTTTCGATATTGATGACTTTGTGGATTTCTTACACACTAAAATAATCTTCGTTGTTATCGAGATTAATGCCGGGTTGTCAAAAACCTTACAAGTCTTTAATACCATAAACACGGCTGGGTTAGACCTGGCCCATGGAGATATTTTTAAGCTCAGGATGTTTGAATACCTTGGAAGCAAGGCAGCTGACTTTCAAGAAGTCAGTAAAATATATAACCTAATTTCCACGAAAAATAGCCAAATTGGAGTAAGTGAATCAAATACAGGTGAAATCCTAAGTTTATACCAGATCGAAATTATTTCGAAATTTAATCTGCCCGATCCACTTTATGATTATCCTACTAGTCGGTTCTTTGATGAACTATTCGACAGTATTTTAAAAATAAAACCGAGAGCATATTTTGCGAACTCCTCGAAGGTCATTCTGAAGGTTGATGATATCTTACGAATAATTGAAATTAGGTATCAATGGCAAAAGGGTTCATTCAATTCGGATTCTGGAATCGCACTCTCAGCATTGGACTACTGCAATTTGCATCTGATAGACTGGTCGAGATATTCTCGTTATAAAAAGTTGATATACATATTCATTAATCGATATGGGAAATTAGATTTGCCTAAATTCATTAAGTATTTGACGGGATTTCTCTCTGTTTACAGCATTGCATTTGACAAATCCATTTATCATGTTCACTCTAGAATGAATAAATTAATGAAGGCCATTTATCACGAATCAAATTCTGAAGCCGTTTTAAAGCTGATCAGGGAGAATATTGGTCAAGATATGCCGTACAATCTTGGGAACAGTAAAAATTGGATAGAAACTATCTTAACCAATCATGATATTGCTTATAATGCCAAGAAGAAAAATCTGATTTGTCGCACCGCTGCAATGTTTGATGAGAATTTTGGAGAAACGGATTTGGGAAAAGTATATGAGATTAGGAAAAAGTTGTTCTGGGTTCCTATTGATGTTGAGCATATTCATTCATATCAGGATGAAGATGTAAAGATCAGGGAGGCAATCCAATCAGAATGGGGCAAAAATCTGAACTCAATAGGGAATCTCGTCATTTTGGAATATGATATTAACCGCTCTATTGGAAATAGAACTCAAAGTAAGAAGGCTGGATACATTAAAAGTCAGTATAAATCAGTTCAAGGATTGGTTGATGAAGTCGGGAATTGGACATTGGATAAATGTATTAAAAGAAAGGAGAAGGAAAGGGAGCGTTTGATTCATTATTGGTTTGAAGAATAAGCTGAGGAGTAATATTGGAGATCATCGATTATCTGTATATGGAGGATTGGTGATAAAATTGATTAAGATGTATTAAAGAGTCATTTAAGATTGTCTATTATGTTTGCAGCAAATTCCTATTTTGAAGTTAACCGCGAGGAGCGCCATTTTGCATTCCTGTTTGCATCAGCAATAATTTATAATCACCGCTTTAGGGCGATGGTTTTTGATAATTATAACGATTTGAATGGTACCCGATTAATTTCGGAAGCTGGGCAATTTGATATTTATATGGAGGTGACAGCACTACGTGATTACTGGAAAGAAATTGATCGTCGCACCACAGAACCTAAAGCTGATCCTTCGATTGTTATATTGGAGAAATCTAGGATTATCTCCAAGATTTTGGAAAGTGAAAAAATAGATCCAGAAATAATTAGAAAAGAAGATTTTTTCTGGACTTGCAAAGAATCAGCCAATAGAAAGATCTGGTATCCTGGCCATTGGAATGCTAAGGCAATCGATGAAAGCAAAACTCTCAACCCAGC
>JAPLDV010000473.1 GCA_026391235.1 Bacteroidia bacterium
ACCAGGGCATCTGCATTGCCGCCGACATTAAGCGATGTATGACGCGACATTGGCTCGTCATATAATATCTTTCCTGCAATTACATTACCCAGAGCTTCTTTAATTTCATTTTTTCCGGCCATCACTTTTTTATTTTACCTGCCTCCAGTTGTTTTAAAAAATCTTCCCCGATTTTATAAATACTGCCTGCCCCTAGGGTGGCAACAGTATCCTTCGCTTTTATCGTCTTTAAGAGGTATTTTATAATGTCTTCCGTCTTAGAAATATATTTTACATGGGTTTGTCCGGTTTGTCTGATCGCCTCGCAAAGCGCGGCGGAATTAATGCCCGCAATGGGCTCTTCACTGGCCGCATATATGTCATTCATGATTAAGATGTCCGCATCCTTGAATGCTTTGGTGAATTCATCAAAGAGCGCCTTTGTCCGTGTGAACCTGTGCGGCTGGAAAACAACGATCAGCCTGTCCTTCCATATTTGCCTCATCGCCGCCAGCGTCTCTTTGATTTCCGTCGGATGATGTCCGTAATCGTCAACTACGGTGATATCGCCGACCCTTCCTTTAATTTCCAAACGGCGCTGCACCCCGGAAAAGCTTTTCAGACCCTCCTTGATGGTTGCAAAAGCAAGATTAAGCTCGCGGGCTACAGCAATTGCCGCCAAAGAATTATAGACGTTGAACATGCCGGGCACAGTTAACTCAATAGTACCTAAATCAGCCCCTTTATAAACGAGACCGAAGGTGGTTTTTCTTTTGAGAAATTTTATTTCCCGGGCGCTGTAGTCCGCAGGCTGTTCGATGCCGTAAGTAATCATCTTGCGTTTGATCAATGGAGCAATCTGCCGCACGTGAACATTGTCGCTGCAAACAACCGTACAGCCGTAAAAGGGAACGATATTGGCGAACTTAAGAAACGCCTCTTTGATTTCATGAATGCCCGGATAAAAATCCAAATGCTCGCGGTCGATGTTTGTTATGACGGCGATTGTGGGGGATAGTTTTAAAAATGAGCCGTCACTTTCATCCGCTTCCGCCACAATAATTTCACCATCGCCTAATCGGGCATTGCTGCCGATGCTTGCCAGTTTTCCACCAATGACCATGGTCGGATCTAAACCGCCCTGCGCAAGGATCGTGGAAATCATAGATGTAGTAGTTGTTTTGCCGTGGCTACCGGAGACGGCGACAGAAAATTTCATTTTGAGAAGTTCCGCCAGCATTTCCGCCCGTGGAATTACCGGAATATTTTTCCGGTGCGCTTCTATAACTTCCGGATTGTCTGTTTTTACTGCTGTGGAAGTAACAATAACATCGGCATTGCCGATATTTTCCGCCACATGTCCTATGACTACCTGCGCGCCGATCTTCTGCAACCTCGCCGTTGTTTCCGAGGGCTGAACGTCGGAGCCACTGATATGGTACCCGAGATTAACGAGAACTTCGGCAATCCCGCTCATACCGATGCCCCCGATTCCGACAAAGTGAATGAATTTTACTTTGCGCTGCATCAGGCTTTTTTCTTTATCTACTCTCATTTATCCTTCTATTCTCTTTATTCTTATTATATTTAATTTCTTCCAGCCATCAATTCAATACAGGCGTCAACTATTGTTGCCGCCGCGTCAACCTTGCTCATCCTCAATGAATTATTTTCCATCTGCTTCAGCTTTTGTTCATCCTGCAACA
>JAPLDV010000552.1 GCA_026391235.1 Bacteroidia bacterium
GACGGCAGACCTGCGGCAACGCTCAGGATGGACGCAAAGGACTACGGCATCGTACTCCGGTACGGCGACGGCCCCGGAGACTGCGATCTTATGGGTGCCCGGGATGTCTGGGTTTTCGAATCTGACGGTACCTACTATATGCACTACGACGGGGCCGGGACCAACGGATGGCTCTGTTGCCTGGCTGTCAGCAGGGATCTGGTCAACTGGGAGAAGAAGGGGCCCATACTCGACTTTGGCCAGCCGGATGAAGATGACTCGAAATCAGCTTCTTACGGAGTTACCTTTTTTGACGGCAGAGAATGGCACCTGTTTTACCTGGGAACGCCCAACACCAGCAATCCGCCCGACAGGATCCCTTCGTTCCCCTATCTGACCATGAAAGCTATCGGAATGGGTCCCGGCGGGCCCTGGACCAAACAAAAGGAGATTGTTCCTTTCCGGACAAAACCGGGCACCTACTACTCTATTACTGCAAGCCCCGGCCATGTGATTAAAAACGGGGATGAATACCTGCAGTTTTTCAGTTCAACAACCACCAGGGAAGGTAATCCATGTGTCCAGCGCACACTGGGTATTGCCCGCTCAAAGGATCTCAACGGATCATGGACAGTAGATCCCGGGCCAATCGTTCCAATTGAAGAACAGGTCGAAAACTCATCGGTTTATTATGAGAAGAGTAATAAAACATGGTTTCTTTTCACCAACCACATCGGGATCGATGGCGGGGAATACACGGATGCTGTCTGGGTTTTAGGTGTATTTGGCGGGGTGAATATCAATACACAGAAACAAAATATTGCACTGGGTACCGACATTCTGGTGGCCACTCCCGGGCGGCTCTATGATCTGGTGGTTAATGGATCCCTGCAACTGAAAGCAGTGAAGAAGCTGGTGATAGATGAGGTGGATATCATGCTGGATGCCGGATTCCGTTTTCAGCTGACCAATATCTTTGATCTGCTGCCGGCCAGCAGGCAGAATATCATGTTTTCGGCAACCATGACCGAAGAGATCGATGTTCTGATCGATGAATTCTTTAATGCCCCGGTCCGGATTTCCATCACCGTAAGCGGAACCCCCCTGAAAAATATCGCCCAGCAATGTTATCCGGTTCCAAATTTTAATTCCAAGGTTAACCTTTTACGCTATTTATTGGCCGACCGGGATGTCTATCGGCAGGTTTTGGTTTTTACAGGCAGCAAGAGCACGGCCGACCGGTTGTTTGAAGAGCTGGAAGTTAGTCATGGACCGGAATGCGGCATCATTCATTCCAACAAGACCCAGAATTTCAGGATCAAGGCGATCCACCGGTTCGAAGCGGGGAAGTCCAGAGTCCTGGTTGCTACCGATGTCATGGCCCGCGGCCTGGATTTTGAGAAGATCACCCACGTGATCAACTTTGATACCCCGGGTTTTCCGGAAAACTACCTGCACCGGATCGGAAGAACCGGGAGGGCAGAACAGCCCGGTAAATCGATATTGTTCTATACCCTGAAGGAAGAGGCAGCAAAGGAGGCAATAGAAGCACTTATGGATTGCAGGATTTCTGTTATTGAATTTCCGGAGGAGGTTGAAATTTCAAAAGAGCTCATTCCTGAGGAGAAACCCAAAGGGGTGATGTCGAACCCGCACCGGAACCAGAAACTGGCGGTCAAGGGTGCTTCCCTTCACGAAAAGAGTGCGAAAAACAGCAAAACCAACCAGGGAGGGTCGTATCTGAGGAAGGGCAAGCAATATAAGAAACCTCAGACGAGAGGGGATAAGATTGCCAACCGGCGAAATGCCTGAACCTGACCCATAAGATTCTCATGCTACTTATTCCGGATGGCTTCAACTTCCCTGAAAATTGCATCTGCAGGAGCTGATGGCCTGGCGTTGTAATGGTGGTTACCCGGTATGGTGATAATTTTAGCGCCAGCCTCACTAAAGCGGGTACGGAGATCGGCGCTTTCACTTTCCCCGAAAATGCAAACCGGTTGAAATTGCCTTATCTTTTTAATTTCGTCGGCTACTTTAAATGAATCAGCTGCTCTTCCAAAACCTATCATATCAGTAATGTGAACTTCAAAATCGACAGTAATATCCGGCGACAATCCGTAAATGCCGATCAAGGATCCTTGGAGGTCGCCCGGAAGCCGGGTGGCGATGAAAGGAATAATGCAGGCCCCATAAGAATATCCTGCCAGGATGAATTTTGTTTTTTTCCACTCCTGCATATAATAGGTAAGGGCTCGTGAAACCTCCGTTGCCGTTTCTTCCGGGGTTTTGAGTTTCCAGAAATATTTTTGGGCATCCAGCCCGATCACCGGAATTCCTTTATCTGCAAGGGATTTCCCAATGGAATAATCGAAGCCTGTCCATCCCCCGTCACCTGAGATTAAAAATGCTATCGGCAAAGAGTCCTTAACGGTAGCGGGAATCGGAACAATGGGGAAATCTTCATTTAACGGCAAATGCTTCAGGGATTGCGGCAATGTATCCCGGATAGGTTTTTGCCCGGTATAGGGGGGGTAAACCAAAACCCGGTTATAGGCTTCAACAAACTGGGGCAGCCAGCTTGAAGCCACCGAGAATCCATGTCCTACCTTTGGCAATTCGATCAGCTGCCCGGTGTTCACTTCTTTCATGTACAGCTTTGTTGCCGGGAAAGGGCATACCTGGTCCTATTTTATACTTTTTTTGAAGCATCATGCTCAATTCTTCAAAATCTGCGGCCGGATAATAACAATCCGCCGAAAGTGTTTTAAGGCCCCTGTAATAGGTAAGGATGTCGATCCCGGCAACCATCGCCCCCTGGGCAACAAAGTCCCTGGCCATATCAACCACTCCGCTGTTCCATCCCCCATCACCCGAAACAAAAAGAATGACCGCTTTCGGATCACCGGCAGGTTTGTAAATGGCAATTTTGCCAAATGCCCCAAACTTCAGGGTATCAACCGGAACCGCCTGGGCGTGGGAAGCCGTAATCAGGCACCAGGTGATAAAAAGCAGGCTGACCTTACATCGTTTAAACATGCTGTGTTTTCATAACTCGTTTTAAAACCGCAGGTACCTGCAAAAGATCATAATCATTTGAATAGATCAGAAACTTGTTATGCCAGGCAGGAAAGAATTTTTCCTTGAAATTTCTCAACCCTTTGTAATGCGAAAAAGACTTAATTTTTTCATAGGCAAATTCCATCGATTTTTCGGGAAAAGTATGAGGATCATCCAATCCGCTCAACGGAGCAAATCCCAGATTGACAGCCGAGTAGTTCTGTGATTTCAAGTATTTGAAAAGTTCCACCAAGATGAAATCCATAACCCCGTTGGGGGCATCATTTGTTTTCCGGATCAGGTCGTAGGTGCCTTCGCCGGGAGCATAATCAGGAATGATATTTAAAAAAGCCATCACTTTTTCCTCAGGATTTTCGACCGTGATGATTGTTTGATTCTTCAATTCATTCCAGTCAAACATACCCTGAGAGAAAATGATCTCATTTCGCTGGGTGGAATTAAGCCATTCATCTGAAACTGCTTTTAGCTTCTGCATCAGACCGTCTTTTACCGGAGGGGTATGGATGGATGATTTATAGCCGCGGTCAGTGACTTTATTAATCGCATTTCGGGTTGGTTTGTTTTTGCCTCCCTCCAGGGAAAAGGAGTTCAGGTCGACAACTCCTTCCTGCCCGAGGAACAGGCTCTTTTTCGATAACTCCCGGTAAATGGGCAGACTCTCCTCCGGTACACGATAATAAATGCTTTTCAAGCTGTTCTGGTAACAATACTCATCGAAAAGGACAATGCACCGCTTCATCATTTCTGCGTTTTCGGCTACCGGATTTTCGAGAACGACGGCAAAATTTCCGGCCGTCCGGTAGGAAAGGAAAGCATCCAGCCCGTCGGGGGCAAATATCAGCTTATCACCATAGGTTTTAAAATAATCCAACCCTGATGTACCTAAGCTGGATACAAGTGTTTTTGCTTTTTCTGATCCTGCGGAATCGGGATCAACTTTGAAAATAAACGGCCTGACTATGGTATAAAATAAAAAGGATAGTGATAAAAAGCCGCTGATATTGATCGAAAGAACGAAATCTTTAGCGAAACGGCTGGAAGGAATCAGATCGGCACTTCCGGTCAGGAAAAAATTCTGAGCCGTGTAGCGGATACTTTGCAAAGCGCTGAAATCAATGCCGAAATGCTTTTTATCAAGGAAATAGAATCCGACGATCCCGTAAACCAAAACGGCGGCAATGCTCCATAACGCTGTGCGGATTCCAATGGTATGCAGCCTGGGATTACCCCTGATATAATATTCCTTCCTGGAGAACAAGAGCATGGCAATCACCGCTAAGGCAACCATTGCTTCCTCATAATCAATAGCTTTTGTAAGATGACCGATCACTGAAGTTATACTTAGAAACAATGCGATCCACCATGCGCTTCTTAATCCTTTAAACATGAAAACTGCCGACAGAAGCATGAAACCTCCGGCTAACAGAACCAGGAAATTGGACGCCGAAATAGCTTCAAGGGGAATAAATTCCTCGAGCCGCTGAACCCTTTCATGAATGGCCGGAGTAATGGCCGATACAATATTGATGATGCCCAGGGAGAATATCAGGAGCGCTGGTATGATCCTCATTAATAGCTTGTTGATCTTCAATAAAAAGCTTAAGGCTCCGGTGAGAAGAGGTAACCAGAACTCAAAAAACCGATACAGAAAAGTGATTGCGATAGCTTCAATGCCTGAGTATCCGAACCGGGTCAGGATGAACGACAATGAAACCTCAACTACACCCAACCCGCGCATAAATGGAGAAATGAACAGGGAAACGACGGTCATCAGGTATCCCAGCATGGCATAAGCCAGTGAAGGATTGAAATTCAAGGCCAGCATGGCAAGGTAAACATTGGCGATGCAGGTCAGGTCAATAATAATGGATACCAGAATAGTAAGGATGAGATTCTTACTGTTTATGCTGTGGCTGATCAGGTTTTCAAGGAAAACCTCCATGGCAGGGAAGAACCTGACCAGTACCTTATAAACGAATCTTTTCCCAACTATTGATCTGTAAGCAAAATAGAGGCTGCCGATTACCAAAAGCATACCGGCTATCCCGAACATCTCGCCCAAACCGGTTAATCCGTGGCTGATGGAATAAATGAAAATGGGTATCGCCACGATCACCACGGAAAGAATGCCGACAAAAGCATAAATCGATGAGGAAAAATGGATCTTGGTTTTTGAGACCCCTTGCTTTTCAATATCTCCGGAAAAGAATGCCAGTGAGGTTACTCCACCGGCCGGAATGAATATGCTGATAAAATTACGTTGGAGAAACAGAAGGATGGCTGACGACAGGGGTACCTCGCTGCCTACCGAGGCAAATGCCATTTTGTACATGAGCCCTTGCAGGATGATATAAAGAGCAGTTACAGATATTCCGGCAATAACATACGATAACCGTGAACCCAATAATACGTTTTTGACTTCGCGTAATTCCGGTTGTTCATGTTTGAAAAACCAGGCCCCCAAAGCGATAAATAGTATGGTGAGGATAAATTGGGTGATCAGTTTACGGTTTTCCCTGACCAGGGTGAAATGATCGGTTATAAAGGTCTTTACTGTTCCCTGCCGTGGCATGTTCGTTTCCTTAAGGATGCATTCAAACCAAAGATACTGTGATTCCGGGGAGTTTCGATATCTTTCCCTGCATAAGAAGTTGATAAAGATCATGCGGCGGCAGAATAATTTAATTTTTGGATTGAGTACATTGGACCGCCATTCAATTATTGGCTATCTGAAAACTTTAACAGGAATATTATGAAAAACAGACGCGATTTTATTAAACGAGCCTCGCTGTTGGCTGGTGCCGGACTGATCGCACAACAGATGTATTCTTCTTTCGGTGCCTCCGTGACATTCGCTAAAAACATGGGTTTGCAGCTCTATTCTCTCCGCGACATGGTAGGCAAATCGGGTATCCAGGCAGTTCTTGAAGCTGTCGCAAAAATCGGTTATAAAAACCTCGAGACTGCCGGTTATTCCGATGGTCAGATCTATGGATTGGCCCCGGCGGATTTTAAGAAAAGAGTGAACGACCTGGGCATGCAGTGCACCAGCGCTCATCTCGGGCAATCATACTCGAAAGCAAAAGAGGCCGAAGTGATGGGTTGGTGGGATAAGGCAATTGAAGCCCACCTTGAGGCAGGTGCTAAATATATGGTTCAGGCTTCGATGCCGGTAAACGAACGAAGCAAACTGGACGAACTGAAAACCTATTGCGATTATTTCAGCGCGATTGGCAAAAGAACTGCCGCTGCCGGCATCACTTTCGGTTATCACAATCATACGGTCGAATTCAAAAAGATAGGCGATCAGGTGATCCTCGACTATATGCTGAACAACGTCAGCAAGGATCAGGTATGCTTTGAGCTGGATGTTTACTGGTGTCATGAGGGCGGCGCCGATCCGGCCGAATACCTGAAGAAATATCCCGGGCAGTTCAGGCTGACGCACATCAAGGATGCCAAAGAAATCGGCGCCAGCGGGAAAATGAATTTCAAGGCGATATTCGATCAGATGAACGCGAACCACGTTAAGGACTGGTACGTGGAAATCGAGGAATACACCAACAATGACCCGGTTGCCAGTGCACAGCAAAGCTTTGATTTTTTAAATAAGGCCGGATATGTGATGTAGAACCTGAAATCGATGTTAATTGCATGATGAACAAAAGAAATGCATTGGCCGTCCTGATAACGGTTCTTTCGATCCTTCCTGCCCGGCCGCAGGGTTACAGTGACGGCAGACCTGCGGCAACGCTCAGGATGGACGCAAAGGACTACGGCATCGTACTCCGGTACGGCGACGGCCCCGGAGACTGCGATCTTATGGGTGCCCGGGATGTCTGGGTTTTCGAATCTGACGGTACCTACTATATG
>JAPLDV010000456.1 GCA_026391235.1 Bacteroidia bacterium
GCATGGCGGAATAGTCTTCATCAATCCTTCCGGTAGCCCACCAGGGGTTATCCTGCTGGAGGCGTTCCAGGACTTGTTCTTCGGAGAGTGGTAATAAGGTCATTATTTCTTAATTTGCAGCAAATGTAATAATAAGATCATTCCGATCATCTTATTTTTACATATTTGTAGTTTTAAGGTAAATTATGATGATAATGGGTTTTAGTTTAACGCCGTCCATGAAATACTGGATGACCAAACCCTGATGGTTCAATTCTTTTTTTTGTGAAACTCTGTGGTTCCCTGTGAAACTCTGTGTAAGAAAAAGAACTGACACAGAGGTACACGGAGACCCACAGAGTTTCACAGAGAAAAAAAATCATCCTTACTCGTGGCAGCTACTTCACAGTATATTCTATTTGGGGCCGTATGGCGACATACTTCGGGACTCGATATTCCAACCTTGGTTTAATAGCAAATAAATCCCTTAGGTTGAGGCTTGTGTCCAAAAACAGTACTTTAGCAACCAATTCATCCCCTATGAAAAATAACGCCCCCCGCCTCTTCACGTTCTTTACCTTCTTCACCTTCTTCACGTTATCCGGCCAGGAATTAACCGAAATCGATATTCCCAAACTGCTGAATCCCGAACGAAGCCCTGTCTTAAGCGAAATTGCTTCCGACATTCAAGTTATCAAGCTCGAAACAACCCCCGGCTGCCTGATCGAATCGGTGGAATCGCTGGTTAATTGGGGAGATAATTACCTGATCGTTTCCAATAACAAAAAATCGTTGCTTGTTTTCAACAAGGAAGGTAAATTCATCAAAACGGTTGGCACCATCGGCAAGGGTCCCGGCGAGTTTCTGGAGATTTATGGTATGGCGCTTGATCCGAAAACTGATCATTTTTATATCCTGGATAACGGATTCGTTTTCTACACGGGTTCAGTATACGCTTACCGGACAGATGGTTGCCTGCTTACTGTGACCGATCGCAGCGGCAAGGTACTAAGCAGATACCATAAACGCCCCATCAAAAAAGGTCTGGCTTATCCCGGAGGGGCCAGGTATTCCGACCAGGGAAACTGGAATTACTGGGAAGCTTACTGGGATACGGTGTACAGCTTTAACGGTTCATCGTACCATCCGAAATATTATTTCAATATCGGTAAAAGCAGGGTCCCGCAGGAAATGCTCGAAAGCCGTAACCTCTTTGACGGAAATGCGGATAGTTACCGATGGATATCAAGCTATTCCGAATATAAAAATTTCCTGCATTTCGAATTTATTGATAAAAACCGCGTGGGTAAAAGGATTCTCTACGATAAAAACACAAAAACCGGATATTGCATTCCGGGGAATAAAGAATATAATGATTGGGGATTTATCAATGATTTCTGCGGCGGGCCCTATTTTCCTATAATCTTCAAGTTGTCAATGACGGAAGCGGCTTGTGCGTATCATATTGTCGACCTCAAAGAATATTTGTCAAAGGGCTGGATTGATCCTAAAAAGGCTAAGAATCCTGCCCGTTATAAGGAATTCACCGATATGATCAACAGCTCCTCTGAGGATGATAACCCGATACTGGTAATTGCGAAACTGAAATGAGAATAACCACAAAGTCCCCGCCATTTAACCTGCTTAATTCATAAACCTTATCATTTATGGGGGCCTCTCCTTAAAGAGAACGCGGATTTTCGCGGCTCTATAACTTCTTTCCCTGAATCTTTTTACCCTCCTTCAATACTTTCTTTTCATCGCTCACCAATCTCCTTTCAACTTTCTTAACATCCTCGGCAGGAGGCAAATCCTCTGGTTTGACTCCTCGCTCAATTAGTATATTCCTTACAGCCAGGTTATTGTCGATATGCTCCCTCGTTATGGGTTGATCTCCTGAAAGATCCTTTTCAACCAAGTTATGGCTAGTTAATTCGGTTGCGAAGTCCTTCGCTTTAATGGTGAGGGTAGGTAAGAAATCGGCCAGGGGCCTGCCATCAGGCACTTTCAGCTTATTCTTCATGAATTGGGTAGTCCGACCCCCAAACAAGGCCTGGTCTCCCATTGAGCGGATAAGGGAAAAACTTTTCTCGTCCACTCCACGTTCGTAAATGAGACCCGATAATTTTTTTTCAGTGGCCGACAGCTTTTGCCTGGCTGTAACCCTCGCCACATCAAGTATACGTTGTTCAATCAGCTCTTGCTTGCGGGTTTGGACGGCAAAGTAAGTCTGTGCGAACGCAACTTCGGATTTAGCCGGATCACCATTTTGTGCTATTAAGTAGCATGCGTACCGAGTTAGTGCAATATCTTCAATGGTCCTTTGAGAACCACTCCCAAGCTCTACCATTTTGTTGATATCAACAAAATGGTTGCCTATCGGTTCTCCTGCATTGTCACAGGCTTTCCGCGCCTTATCTATAACTTTCTGGAAGTTCCTCCATTCAGCATATTGAAAAATATCTTGCAAGTCACGGGCACTCCAACATTCAATACCTTCAAATGAATAAGCAGCTTCTTCGAACTGATTAAACAACTCCTTTATGATTTCTTTTTTCATGATCTATGGGTTCAGGATTTTAAGGCTTTCAATACGCCGATCATCTATAATATAGTCTGATTTGAGGATAATGGTTTTAGCGATACCCTGAAAGTTTTCTTGGTGATTCATTCTGCTAAAAGTACCCCTTTTACCCAATAAAACAATCATTTCTGCGATCCTGACGGAAACCAGTAAGAACCTCCGCAGCACTGATTTCCGCAAATTTTTTTTGAGATCCGCGAAAATCCGCGTTCCTTTAGGATCAGCGTCATCCTCGTTCTATACTGATCTAAACGAGAATGTTGCTCCATTAAAAATTCTGGCTGGAAACTATTATTTGTAAACTCATGAAACTAAAACTCCTTCTGGCATTAACTATTTTTGCCGCTACCTGCATAACCTCAGTTACTCAGGCTGGAGTTAAAGAACTCCGGGTTGAATATGCTACAGCTCCACTCGGGATCGATGTTAAAATACCCCGTTTCAGCTGGCAGATGGAGGCTCCGGAAGGTAAAAGGGGATGTTCTCAAACGGCTTACCGGCTTCTGGTTACAAACCCGGAAGGCAGCATCGTCTGGGACAGTAAAAAGATTGCGAACAACAGAACCCTGAATATCCAATATGCAGGGGCATCGCTCCTGCCGGCTACCCGTTACACCTGGACCGTCACCGTGTGGGACCAGGACGGCCAGACAGGTACCGGGTCTTCCTGGTTTGAAACGGGACTGATGAACCCAAATCCCAACCTTTCGGCCTGGGATGGTGCAACCTGGATCGGCGGAGGAGATGAGGACCTGGTTCTTTATTCCCCTTATCTGCCCGTATTTAAAATCCGGTATACTCTCCAGTTGGATAGAGATTCCAAAACCACCAGGGCCGGGTTTATTTTTGGCGGCAACGACAGCCGGTTAATGGCTAAAGACAAAAACATCTATGGTGTTGAAAGTGGCAAAAATGGGTCCTATATTCGATTGGATATCAGTATAGCTCCGGTTACCGGTTCCGAAGATGGCCTGGCTCTCCTTGAAATATACCGGGTTGGATACCATCCTGACGATCAACCGGATAAACCCTTCAAAAGTTTTAAAATTCCTGAATCCCTGATCAATAATGATAACAAATACCAGCCTCTCGAAATCCATCTGGAATCGGTTTTTGGAATGGTTAAATTGTTTATTGACAGACCCGGACAAACCCCGGCAAAAATCGGAACAGGTAGTCCGGATCCGGATACTTCTGTGTCTTTTTCATTAAACCTCAATCCGGTTGGCCAGGGGGGTGACTATATTTGTTTTCCGATGCTGGCTGATGTCGGATTTTTCCTGGATGCCAAACAAAAAGCGCGTTTCTCTGATCTTGAAATATCGAATTACCGCCGGCCTTCCAACACCCTTTTTTCTGAAGATCTTTCCAATCCGGCACTGTATAAAGGTGCTTTTTCTGAGTTTGTTAACCGTAAACCATCCGGATTTAAAATTAACAGCCAGGCTTTTGAAATCGACGGAGGAAAGAACGGTTCGCTGATCCTCGCAAATCCGAGTAAAAATTCGATGCCGATGCTGCGTACCGAATTTATTTCCGATACCAAGCAAATTGCCAACGCGAGGCTATATGTTTCATCCCGGGGAATTTACGAAGTTTACCTCAACGGGCAACGCGTGGGGAACGACTATTTCAATCCCGGACTCACACAATACCAAAAGACACATCTGTATCAGACCTACGACGTCACGAAAAGCATCAGGGATGGAAAAAATGCGATCGGTGCCATGCTCGGGGAAGGCTGGTGGAGCGGAAATATCACGTACAGCGGCGAAAACTGGAACTACTTTGGCGACAGGCAGTCATTGCTGTCCAAGTTGGTAATCACCTATTCTGATGGCTCAACCCGCATAGTGACCACCAATCCGGACATCTGGTCCTTTTATAACCAGGGCCCGGTAATTTACGGCAGCTTCTTTCAGGGTGAAGTGTATGATGCTACTAAAGAAGCTGCCATTTCAGGCTGGAATATGCCCGGTTATGATGACAGCCGATGGAAAAAAGCTGTTCAGGTGCCACTTGAAGGGACAACCTTCACCAAACAAACCACACTATCGGGAAACAATTTAGCGCCGGTTCCGGGCTGGAATGAGCAGTCATTAACCGGCCAGTTAGGGGAGGTTGCCGGGATCATTAAAGAATTGACTGCTATTGGTGTGGAAGAAGTGCGGCCGGGAGTGTTTGTGTATGATATTGGTCAGAATATGGTTGGCGTTCCCAAAATTGCTATCCGGAACGGGATAACAGGGAATAAAATAACTATGCGTTTTGCCGAAGTCAAGTATCCAGACCTTCCTGTTTATGGCAAAAATGTAGGGATGATCATGCTTGAAAATATTCGTGCAGCTTTATCTCAGGATATGTATTTTCTGAAGGGGGGTGATGAGGTGATCCAGCCCCGGTTCACTTTTCACGGTTTTCGTTATATCGAAATTACCGGCATCGGTCAAGCATTGCCTGTTGAGTCGGTTAAAGGTTGCGTGATCAGCTCGGTTAATGAGTTGGCTTCCTCATATATAACTTCGAACCCCAAGGTTAACAAACTTTGGGAAAACATTACCTGGTCGATGAGGGGAAATTTTTTATCGATCCCTACCGATTGTCCCCAGCGCAATGAACGTATGGGATGGAGCGGTGATATTTCTGTTTTTTCGAGGACTGCAACCTTTCTGTACAACGTGCCCCAATTCCTGCGACGGCACATGATGGCTTTTCGCGATGATCAGCGTGAAGATGGCCGCTTCGGCGACGTGGTGCCTTTGCGCAGCGGTTTTGGCGGTATCCTCTGGGGGAGTGCTGGTATTACCGTGGCCTGGGAATCGTATCAGCAATATGGCGACAAAGAAATGCTTGCCGAGCATTACGAGGCAATGAAAAAATACCTTGCATTTCTTTTTACCCGTATAGATGCCAAAACCGGGGCGTTGAATGAAGGTCCCCTCGGTGATTGGCTCAGTCCGGAGGGCAGCAAAAACGACAATACGTTGTTATGGGAAGCCTATTTTGTATACGATCTGGAGATCATGGCAAAAACGGCCGATCTCCTTGGCAATCAGGCTGATGCAGAATACTTCAGGAAGAATTATGATGAACGAAAGAAATTCTTTAATGAAAATTATGTCGATGCCGATACCCGGAAAACCACAAAATTGAAATCCCTGAATAATGCTAATTCAGCAAAAGGAGTTGAACTGGACACACAAGCCTCCTATGCAATTCCATTGGCTTTGGGAGTATTTAGCGCGGAAAATGAACCATTTGCGGCCAAACATCTGGCAGCTGCCGTGATGCGCAGGAACACCGATGATGGAGGCATTCTGCGTCCGGAATATTCACTGATGACCGGTTTTATCGGTACAGCCTCGATCGGCAAAGCGCTTTGTGACCATGGATACGCTGAAATTGCTTACCGGATGCTGCAACAAACCACCTACCCTTCGTGGCTGTATTCAATTGAACAGGGAGCCACCACCATCTGGGAACGGCTTAATTCCTTTACGGCTGAAAATGGTTTCGGAGGCAATAACAGCATGAATTCCTTCAACCATTACTCGTTTGGTGCTATCGGAGCCTGGATGTTTAACTATTCACTCGGCATTCAGCGCGACGAGATTGAGCCCGGCTTCAAGCACTTCTTCCTCCGGCCTGTTCCCGATCCTGCCGGAGAAATGACTTATGCAAAGGGTTATTATGAATCGATGTACGGCAGGATTGAAAGCGGCTGGCGTCTGGAAAACGGCTTGCTGGTATACACTGCAACTGTCCCGGCAAACACCTCCGCAACACTCTGGCTTCCGGCTTCCGCTGCTAAAGGGATTACGGAAAGCGGCCGTGATGCGGGCACGAGCGAAGGTGTAACTTTTGTTAAATACCAGGATGGTTGTGCTGTTTTTGAGCTGAAGTCAGGAAGGTATACATTCAAATTAATCTAGCCTGAAAACAGGATGTCCATTTCAAAATTGTTTTGTACCAATGTAGCAGAGTGTTGATTAGGCTGGAGTCCAAAAGTGGTAATCAGGGTGAGAAATACTTATTTTCTTGTTCCTGTTTCCGATTTGAATAAAACTATTTTATTTCGAAGTTCCTCCGAATATTTTTTATCGATTGTGAAAGGGTTCAGGGAAAATTTCATCTCACACAGGTTGATGACCTGATCACGGCGGTCGATCACCAGGTCGACTTGAGTACCCTGATCCTTCGAGTTACTGCGCCAGGAGGAAATCGATGTCTGGATACCGGAAATGCCAAGTGCCATTTTTATTTTAGGGAGATGATATAAGCATACCTGCTCGAAGGAATAGCCGCTCCAGGCACGATACTTCGGACTGTCAATAAAAGCCAGCCAGTCGTTTTGGTCCAATCTGGCATGGTCCTTCAGAAACCGGAGGTAAAACAGCGAATAAAAGTCAACCAGCTGATAAAGGCTACTCCTTTGTTTTCTGCCGAAAGGAAGATATTTCCTGATGAATCCGCTCTCTTCAAGCTCAGCCAGAATCCGGGTTGTGCTGCCAGCATTGGGAAGTCCGGTGGTATCAATGATCTCTTCGCGGGTTAATCCTTTTGCTTTGCGGGCTAGCGCATCGATGATAGTCTGGTGTTTCTGGTAATTATTAAACAATGACCGGAACAAATTCGGGAACTCATTCAAAAGCAATCCGTTTTCCGAAAAGCAGATATCATTTATGTTTTGGAAGGCACTTTTTCCAGGTCTCACCTCATCCCAGTAAAATGGTATGCCACCCAATACCATATAAAGCTGCACGATCTGGTACCGGTCGAGGACCGAATTCTTCGACTGCAGCAACAATTCACACTCATTTAAAGTAAACGGGACTATCTTCAGCCTTTTGGTCACGCGGTTATAAAGACCACCCCGGTTATTGATCAACTTGTTTATCATCCATGATGCCGCTGATCCGCAAACAATCAGGATTACATCATTACGGGCGGATGCCCAGCTATTCCAAAAATGCTCGATTGCCTGAATAAATCCGGAACCGGGTGTATCAAACCACGGCAATTCATCGAAAAAAATTACTTTCCGCCTGTCTTTGCAGTGGTCAATGTAATCCATAAGTTGCTGAAAGGCCATTAGCCAGTCGGCCGGGGAATGGTTATCCGGTGCCGGCCAAACCTTTTGAAGTGCAATGTGAAAATTTGTCAACTGCTGAGCCCGCGTCGCATTCCCCAGAGCGGTAACCTGGAAGGTAAACTCCTGATTGAATGCTGCCCGGATCAGAAAAGTTTTACCAACCCGCCTTCTTCCGTATACCGCAACAAACTCCGAATTATTTGAATCTGACAGTGACTTTAAAGCTGAAAGTTCCTGACTCCGGCCAATCAAAGCATTCATGATTATCATTAGATTTGGCTGTAAATATAAAGAATCATGTACTTAAAGCCAAATTGAAAAAGTAATTTGGCTGTAACTTCAAAATAAATAGCACTTACAGCCATTTAGCAGTTTGTTTCTGGCTGGTATTGGTCCTACCGGACAGCCGATGAAAAGGGATGGAGAAAAAAGTATCTTTGGATAAGCTTATATCAGACAAATCGGTAAAAACTATGAAGAAAAATGCAATCTATATCCTAACCGGATTGAGGATCCTGGTCGGATGGCTTTTCCTGTACGAAGGGATTGCCAAATTAATGGCTCCCGGGTGGAGTGCCAAAATATACCTGATGGGTACGAACTGGATCTTTTCCGATGTCTTTCACCGGATGGCCGATTCTCCCGGGCTCATAAACATTGTGAACTTTCTGAATACCTGGGGTCTCATCCTGATTGGCTTATCTCTGTTTATCGGATTGCTGGTCCGATGGTCTTCAATAGCCGGTGCCCTGTTATTGCTATTTTACTTTGCGGCTTATCCGCCCATTCCGGGCCACACTTTCGGCGCAATCACCGAAGGCAATTATATCTGGGTCAACAGAACGCTGATAGAGTTAGTCATGTTAATGGTTTTCGCCGCACTCCCGGTGGATTTTTTCTTCGGAGCCGACCGGTTGATCAGGCGGTGGAGGGAAGAGAAACCTCATCAACCGATACCCGATGTTAAAGATAAAGGTGCGGCATTGAAGCGGCGCGAGTTGCTGCGCGACATGATTTCCCTGCCGGTGCTGGGCGCATTTGCTTATGCAGCATACAAAAAAAAGAGGTGGGACAGTTATGAGAACAAGTTTCTGGCGGGAAGCATGGATGCCACATCCGGGGCAACCCTGAAAACGTTCTCCTTTTCCTCGCTGGGCGACCTCAGGGGCCAGATACCCAAAGGGAAAATCGGTGATCTTGAAATCAGCCGCCTGGTTATGGGGGGC
>JAPLDV010000288.1 GCA_026391235.1 Bacteroidia bacterium
TACACGCGGCTGTGAGAATGGCAAGATGGATGATGAACTGCCGCGTCACCCCTGCCTTTGTTCCGGAAAAATGGGCATAACAGTAGCCCGCCAGCAGGACCGCCTGAAAGAACATCAAGCAGGTGTTCCATACGGCAGGCGTGCCGCCAAACAGCGGAAGGATCATCCGGGCGATCATCAGTTCGGCAGAGAAAAAAAGGAATGCACCCATGAAAATGGTCACAGATAACAGCGCGGGCAATGCGGCAAGCAATATACGGTCAATCAAGATTCAACAACCTTCTTTCTATAAGTTTACGCACCCCCTTCACAATATTGCCGGATGAAAGGTAAGACTATCAGTATTGAATTACAGCACCAGACCCGTCCGCAGTCCCCACTGGAATACGAGTCGCAAAATTGAAAAAACTGATGGCAAATTGGTCTTTGTCCTTATCCCCCTTATCCCCGTCAGCCTGCAGCGAAATGCTCTTATAATAAGCTTTGTCGATCAAAGCGGTGGTCCTGATGACGGCATTTTGTTCTGCGCCGGATGTATATAAGTTTGAGACGGTAGTCACGGAAGAATTTATCGCATCCCACGTCACCAGCGTGAAGTAGTCATTTGCCGCTGTCCATGCTGCTGTATCCAAAGGCCAATTGAAATCAGTATCACTAAGGATTGTTTTTTGCACGACATTATATATCAGTCTGTTATCATCAGTAGCAATCTTATTGGCTGTACCTTGATGGTCGGCCGGGCTTCCATAATACGCCCGAATGTCCATCCTTGTCGCGCTTCGGTTGGACACCCTGACGAGAATAGTTGAGGCGAAATCTTTGGTTTTGTCTGTATCCGTATCCTTAAGCCTCCAAACATCATTCCCGGTTCCTTTCGGGTCTTCCCTGATTAATACGTCGTAGGTATTTGAATTTTTTAATTTACCTTTGTCATCGTAAGAAGCGTACGGTTGCTCCATGCGATTAATGGGATAAGCATAAGCACTGCTAGCCTTCTGATTACCCAAGGCAATGGTTCTATAGGCTATCCAGTCGAATTTATTATCACCCGGCACGGTGGTCGGAGCGCTCTGCCAGAGCAAAACTAAAACATAAGCCCCGGTATCAGCGATGCGTGAGACACTAGGACCGTTAAAGAAATAAGAAGGCGTTGTAGCGTTCGTAAACGGCAGCAGTCCGGTGAACCCGCTGTCATGCCAGTTATAGAAGAAAGAAAGTCCATAGCCGTAAGGGTATCCACCAGGATTATCTTTTTGATTGAAAAATATCCCGGTTTGCCATCTATCTTTGCCCGGCGTATTTGTCTTGACCTGAACATCATAGTTTCCCGTGAAATTCTGCGTCCAACCGCCGTTAAAGACTATGCCTTTATCGGTGTCGTCTTCACCCTCTTTCTTCGCCTTTACGTTTATCGTGACGCCGTCATAGGTACTGCCACTTTTATCTTTTTTACCGCTGTAAGGGCTTTTGATGTCCTTGTCTTTAACATATTCGCCGCCATAAGTTATATTGTCGCCGACTGAATCTTTGTTTAATACTGTTGGCCCTCCCGTCCCGCCCCCGCCCCCGCCGGTTTGATTTGCCGGTTGGATCTGATATGTAATCTGCCTCTTTGCCCGCAGCAATCCCGAACTCACGATGCCTGTCGAAGTGAATATAACGGTCTCCGGACCACCTGAATAACTAGCAGTCCGGACCAACGCCGAAATTTGGAATTGATCGCCATTGCTCATTTGAAAAACTTTGCTATCCACAGCCGCTAAACTTGTGGTTCGATCTGGTTCACTATAATTCGCATACGCATCCCTGATCACGGCTAACGCTTGTCTGCCGCCGGATTCGGCTGCGTAGTATGCACGGACGTTATTATTGGCCATAAGTTCATGAAAGGTCGAAGTTGTTGTCAAGTACAGCATGCCCGCCCCGAGTGAGGCCATGATGACCATGGTGATGATCAGGCCGATGAGGATTGAGCCTTTTTGCTGTGTACGCAACATGAAACCTGGCAAAATTGAATGATATTTTTTTATTTTAACTGAAGATACTGCCTTCAGTTTTTCTGTTCTTAGCATTTTTCCATCCTCCTGAATTACAAATTTCTCGGTGTGACGCGCTGGGTGAACGTAATCGGCGTGTTATTTCCTGCCGTGAGTGTAAGGGTAATTTCTATTATTCTCGAACTTGTTAACCAACTCGTTCCAGCATGAAAAGGAGTAGTATTACTACATGTAGGTTCATCGCAATATTTTAAGGCAAAGTAACTCACGCTATCCGTTAATGTTTGAGCCCCTGTGCTATTCACATTCAGTAGAAGTGCGTTTACGTTCAAGGATACCGTTACAGGCACGGTACTCGGTGTAACACCGGTTCTGGTATAGGTGATTCCCGTGGCGCTGGCTGCAGTTACCGTTTGTATAGCCGAAAATTCCTTTGTAAGCCGTGTCATGGCGAGCTGCGCTTTCTGCGTGGTACTCGCGTTCATTTTTGCAAAAATATATCCGTTGGCCACGGAAACAATCCACATGCCGGCCAATGCGGCGGTGATGCCCACCAGAATCAGGGTAACAATTACTTCGATGAGGGTGAATCCTTTTTCATTTGTTTTTCTTTTCTTCATGAGCCAGACCTCTTTAATTTTTTAGCGAATGGTAAAAAGTTCCGTCAGTGTTTCCGCGGAATCATTATTTTTTATTGTCACTTTGAGAATGTTCTTTTCTTCAGTGCCTGTAGCATCTTCCTCGCCACCGGTGCTGCTGTTGAATTTAATGAATTTTGTTTCCGTTGCAACCACGGTATAACCGGTGCCGTATCTGCCCACATTGGTCGTAAGGTAAGTGTCAAGGTAATATTTGATGCTATCGAGAAGAATTGCATCCGTTAAACCTGTATTTCTATCGAGGATTGTACCAACCTCCGTCCATGTTAGCTGGTTGGTTCCACTGTTATCGATTACCGTTGCACCGGGTGTCGCTGTTGGCCATGACGGCTCTGTCGCACCACTCGTTCCTGTTCCTGCTTTAACTGTGCACTTGTAATAATGCCCATTGTTGTTAATGGGGACGACTATGGCGCCAACTGCGTAGGCATTGGATGCTTGCCAGATAGAGATAGCAGTATTCCCACTTTCCGTCCAGGTTAGCTGATTGGGTCCACTGTTATCGATTACCGTTGCACCCGTTGTTGTTGGCCATGACGGCTCTGTTGCACCACTCGTTCCTGTTCCTGATTTGGCTGTGCACTTGTAGTAATGGCCGCCATTAGGCGCAGCCGGTATGGTTTTCGGGGTTACAATAGCGCCAATCCGATAAGGAGTTGACGCCTGCCATTTGTAGCGCAAATTGAGGGCATTAAGCCGGTTATAATCAGCTATTATATTCTCCATTACCAGATGAAGAGTTGACGCGTTCTTTAATCTCGTAATAGGTTCGCTGCTCTTGGTCACCATCGACCCCATGAACGTATAGACCATCGCTGCTGTTATCGCAGCAATGACCAATGTCACGATAAACTCGATGAGGGTAAAACCAGTCTGATTATTTTTTATTTTTGTTTTCATGGTATGAATCCTGTCTCCGGAATTATGGTGATTGCTTGACCACCTGGGTTTAAAGTTGCTATTGTTATTGAACTAGTGCCGGGAAGTTTAGTCGCTGTATCGGAGTACGGACTGCCCCATTCATCAAACAATACAAGCGCCGTTGTTACCATTGCGGTAACTGGCGACTCGAAGGTGTGGGTTGCGGAAGAATCCCCGGGAAGGGTAAAGGTATGAGCGACCGAAGCCCCACCAACATATTTAACGAGATTATAAGAGGTCGTTCCCGTAATATTAATCCCCCATTGCGTTCGCGTTGCATATCCGGGTGCTGTAGCATCTGATGTATATATATCATTCATTGCCAGATACTGGGCATATCGGAGATGGCCTTTGAGTGTATCGACTTCCGCCTGTAATTTAGCTTCAGATGTCCCCGTCGCCCGTGATATCGCCACTGCACTGACAATGGCAAGTATCACCAGCACGGCGATGACCTCGATCAGGGTGAAGCCCTTGTTGTTCCTGCATCGGCCTTTCAGAATTTTTCCTATTTGCATTATACAGTCCTCACCTCTACTTTTTTAACAGCTTGAGCAAGCATGACACCCATCAGCACACTGGTTGCCACAAATCCGATAATAAACAAATCAGCGAAAGGAATGTGCAGATATTGCCGCATTA
>JAPLDV010000575.1 GCA_026391235.1 Bacteroidia bacterium
CCTGATATTTTGTTTTATCGGATTTGCTTTCCGGATAGACTGTTATCAGGTTATTAAAAGTTTCATTGATGGTTGATGTGTAAGAGTTGAACTGGTCGATTGATAAATTCCCCCAGTTATTTAATACATCGGAAAAGGCATCCAGGGCACTACGGATGGCCCCCTCTTCATCGCCTGTTTTCTGATAGCAGCTGACCAATTCCATCCGGGCTGAAATGGAGAGCGGAATACCGGAGGAGGTAGTGATTCCGGGATAATCCAATATGATTTGTAAATAGGTGTTGATCGCATTTTTATAATCATCCAGCTTGATTTGATTCCGGGCAATGTGATTTAGAAATTGTGCCTGATCATTCTTGTCATTTATTTGATTGATCAGGATTTTATAACCAGATATGGCATCTTTGTAATTATTCTGAATAAATTCATTTTGTTCGGCTTCCCTTAATTTGTCAAGCTGGGCAGAGTTGAGTTTAAGGGAAGGTATAGGTTTGTCGGAGCCGGCAGAATTCCTGAGCGGAGGGAACCACGGATCTGAATCCGGGTAAACAACGAAAAACTGCTCCAGTAAGGGGTTAACCGATTGCCCCATCAGGGAAGCCTCTGCTGCGGGATAATCCCTTTCAATCAGAGGAGGAGTAAGAACCAGGTGCTGCAGGGTATATTCGATTTCGCTGATTTTCGACCGGATCTGCGATTTGAAAAGTTCGGCAATTCTGGACTGATCTTCCTCTGCCTGTTTCTCTATCTTGTACTGCTCGTTCCGGAGTGCAATCAATCCGAAAATGCTCAGGGCGGCCGAAGGGATGAAAACGGTCAGGAGAAAGATTGCGATAAGCTTTTTCTGTTTTCTGACTGCGATTTTCAGGCCTGGGAGCATGGCTATCAGGTTTCAGGTATCGGGTATCGGGTTTCAGGTATCAGGTATCGAGTGTCAGAGCTAATGGTTTCCCTCGGAGCCACCCCCTCCTGCATTAATAAATGCAACTGCTCGTCCGTTGGCTCTTTGTCTGATATAAACTTATAATTGATTTGCATACACTATATTGTTTCATTACAAAAGTAAGCTTTTTCTGCGTGCGAATTGCTATTTTCAAACCTTGTAAAATGGTGTAAGGTATCGGGCCTCAAGTATCGGGTATCAGATAGTTTCCCTCGGAGCCCCCCTCTCCCGTGAGCGGAGCACTAGCGGAGCGAGCGCGGGAGAGGGGGTTGGGGGTGAGGTGGATCGGGCGGTTTCAGGGTTTCAGGGTTTCAGGGTTTCACAGTTGCGCAGGAGCAATTGTCATCCCGACGGGGCCTGCCCTCGCGAAAGCGGGGGGTCGGGATCTCGTGACGCTACTCAGGGTTTTATAAAAAGATAGGACGGATTTATGAAAAAGTTTTTTTTTATTCTCGCACCAGTTATCCTGATTTTAGCATCCGGCTGCAAAACAAATCAGGAGTCAAACGTCACTTTCGTAGGCGGAACCTCCCGCTGGATCTTTTCTAACGGTATTGTCAATGTGGTAGTTAAGCCGGCACAGGGGGTGTACGAAATCATCCGGACAGCAGATCAGCAGAAGATCATTACCGGTGTATACCTTAAGATCGACGGGGATTCAACCAACGAACCCCTGCGGAAGGCGGATTACAGCCTGTCGGATTTTGTTCACGGGGGCGAAACCGGCAAATACCTGCTGATCACCAGTTCGAAGGAGGGTAAAGCCGGACTTGGACTGCGGTTCGGACTGCTGCCCGGCAAGGATTACGTGGTGATTGACGGTGGCATCATGAATACCGGTACCTCGGCAATGCAAATCCATGAATTGAGCGTGATCACCAACGGCCAATTGTATGGAGGGAAGAAATTAAGCCCCGGTTTCCGGATGCTCGACGGCAACGGGGGCGGGGAGGATACCCGCGTCACGCAAAAACCGGTATTGGATTGCCGGAACAATTTTCTGCTCACCTGGGGAAAGCCGGAAAAGCGCGAGGTCCTGGTGGCAGGCGGACTCACCTATAAGGAGATCGAGAAGTTTGTGAGTGTTTCCATGGCCCGCAAGGATAAGATCGCTGACCCGTCCCTGCCGGCCGGTCTGAAATTGACTGCCCGCCTGGATGTTGGGGCGTCCCTGCGGGCGCCCATTAATACCGTGGGGGCGTCCCTGCGGACGACCATTGATGTTGTTAACGGCCGTCCCTACCGTTGGGATACGGGATTTGGTCCGGAATATGATGATATTCTGTTTGATAACCAGGATGTTATAATAGCTGTATCCGGCATGAAGACTGGAACTGCGTATTCCCTGGGACTGGCTTGGAGCGATGATGCCGATACCCGCCGGCAGTCGGTGGCCTGGTCGATAAAAAATGGCAATCTGAATTCCCTTTTGCCTCCGCACAAGCTCCCGTCGCACGGCGCAGGCGATCCACCGGAAAAGATCTGGATCAACCTGCCGGCAACGGCAATCTCTTCCGATACTCTCCTGATCCATTTCCGGAATGAGGGAGGAATAAATGCAGTTCTGAGTGATTTCATGATCTGTGAAGGTTCAGTTAAGGAAAACCTGAACGGGATCGCCCATCCGGTGACCGAAACAAAAGCGGAACCTGAGAACCTGGTAATCAGCCTCTATGGAAAAGATCCTGTAGGTAAGCGCGTGGATCCGGGCCAGGCCTGGTTCCCGGAAGATGCATTCTATGTTTCGGTGGGACATGCCAATCCGTTTGAAGCACTCGAAAAGTATGGCGATGTGCTGAAAGATTTCCAACAAACAGAGCTTGAATATTATACGTTTCCAACCGTCTGCCTTTGGTATGCACAACACAAAGCTTACGGCGACGGGCCATCGGTGAATGATGCCCCGGGTGCGGTGGCCGAAATGGACCGTGCAGTTAAATCGGGTTTCCTGCGGTACAGTCCCGTGTCGATCCGCCTGGTGCCCGATGCCTATGAGGAGAACAATGAACAGGGCTGGTGGGACGAGAAGCACTGGCAGATGTACGGCACCGGAAAGTACGCCAATCCGCCGGATGGCAACGTGGACGTGGCTCCCGGTCATTATAAGCAGCCTTATGAAACCACACGGAAATGGGCACAGGCGATCATCGAAAGAGGAGGAATTCCGCTTACCTATTTCCAGACAGGCCGGCGCTCGGACGACTATGCAGCCGCTTTCCCGGAACAGATGCTGTTCAATGGCAAGGATGCCAAAATCCCCGATCAGGATTGGATGATCAAGGGCAAAGTCAGCTATGATTTTACCGATCGGGGATTCCTTGCTCATATTGAGGAAGTATACAAAAACCTTCACGATGGCGGCGTTCAGGGGCTCATGTATGATTATCCTTACACTGGCTGGGCGCAGTATGGTGGGATGGATGATGCATATTCCACTACGGCAGCCGCTTACCGCACGGTCTTCCAATTGGCACGCAACGGTCTCGGTACCAATGCTTTTCTCGATGAGCGCAACCTCGATCATGGGTCGGATATTACCCTAGGCATTGTATCGTCGCAGCGCATCTGGGGCGATACAGATAAAATGTCGCCGCTGATGATCTCGCGAGGCGCCCTCCGGTGGTACAAGAACCGCAAGGTGGTGAGCTACGACATGGATGCAAAAAACCTGCTGAAGGCTCAGCCGGCAAACACCGACGGTGTCAGAAAGCTCTTAACCCTGATGGTATCAGTTGGTGGTGTATAATCCTGATGATCAGAAGAAATCTGAAAAAATCATCTCGTTTGACTCCCCTGATTATTTCGGTGCGATAGATCTGGATCCGGATAAGAACTATTACGCCTATGAATTCTGGGATAACAGGCTGGCAGGTGAAATCAAGGGATCGGATTCACTCAGGCTCGACCTTCGCCCCGGTGAAGCCAAAATGATATCTATCAGGGAAAAGCAGGAATTTCCCCAACTTTTATCCACCGACCGGCATATTATGCAGGGACTGGTTGAAACGCGGGATCTGCGCTGGGACCCGGTGACCCTGCAGCTTACGGGCAAAGTAAACCTGGTGCAGGGGGAGGAGATGAACCTGACATTCGCCAATAACGGATATCTGATCAAAAATGCATCGGTTGAAGGCGGAACGGCTGCCTTCTCCTCCGTAAATCAGGATCAGCTGAGTAAGGTAAAAGTTACCGCGGATCAACCGGGTTGGAGAACTATTATATTGAAGTTTCAGAAAGAATAAGGTACGTTGGAATATTTCCTTGGATCAATCAATTTTCAGGGACGATCCTTGGATCACCACCTGTGAATCGTCATCATGATCCAAACAGGGAGGAGCCATGGCACCTCCCCTACGAACCGATCATTAAAACATCTGTTGGGGAGGACCCGCGGGTCCTCCCGCTCTTAAATATTTTAAAATGAAAATGTTCAAACTGTTTTTTTTAGCCGTCCTTCTATCAGGATTTCAATCAGCCGCATACGGTCAGGATTTTAAGTTCAATCCCCGCTATTCCTATTACACCATTGAAAATCAGGCAGAAATCCTGGTTGTTCTGCCGGAAGGAGACCCTGTTTACCCGGTAAAGTTGTTTATCAGGTTGAACAACGAACAGGTTTATCAGGCTGATACCATCTCCCGGGGACATCTGATGCGCATTTTCATCCCGATCAGCAGGACCGTCATAGGAACCCACCTGCTGTCAGCCAGGATTATTTTTGTCGGACAAATGATGGAAGCCCGGTCCAGCCTGGTCAAACTCCTGCCCAAGCCAAACGGCGTACGGATCGACCGGCTGACCGGGAAGCTGATCGTCAATGACTTGCCGTGGTTCCCTTTTGGTTTTTATTGTTATTCCCCGGTTCAACCGACTCTGGCCGAAGAGGAAGCGGTTAAGGGCTTCAATGTGATGTCGCCATATCAGCAGATCGATCCCGCAACCATCCGCGACCGGGAAATTTACATGGACCGGTGCGCCCGGCTGGGGATGAAGGTTCACTGCCAGCTGATTTCCATTGCCGGTGGAGGCGGGGTCGGGTCATCCAGG
>JAPLDV010000650.1 GCA_026391235.1 Bacteroidia bacterium
ATAATTGTTCAAATCGACTCTTTTCTCAAACTCAAACAGTAACATAAAAAGCCAATCGCATAAAGCTTCAAAATTTTGCCTTTTCATTACCATCATATTGTTGGCATACAATCTTTTTTGCTGGAGGGTCGATTCGAATGAAGAGGAATAATCAGGCGCCTTTTCTTTGATGATGAACCTCAGCAATTCTATATCTGTTGCATTGTGGTATTTAATGTAATGGTTTTTGATCGTTTTTCTTAGCTTTCGTTTGATGGGCATAATTGCATCGAATTCGCCTAAATATTGTTTTGCCTCCTCGCACGTTAAAATTAGATTGCCCCAGTATTCGGGGTTAGAAGTGTAGATTAATCCATGTCTTCCTATATTTAAACCAACGAAATAATAGAGCAACCGTTTGCACTTATAGAGCAGAGGTTCGTCCTTTGCTGTAAAAAACCGACGATAATGGCAGGTCCCGACAATATCAGATGTTTGATTTTTGTATATCCAGTATATACCGGTTAATTCGCTATAATATTGATTTTTAATGGAAATATTTTCTCCGGTGTTGTCACCTGTTTTATTTGATTCATGAGGGTAGGTCTCTTTTCCGGCCAGAACGTGGATGTAACCGGGGAAATCGGGAAATGTTTCACCATTTTTATAGTGCAATACGTATATTTTACATTCGTTGCTGTTTTGCATTAACTAACTGTTTGAGAAAGTCATATGGCATAATATCAATTATTTAATACATTTTCTCTTCCTGATTCTAAGTCAGGATTTTATGGATTTCTGTTGCAAATGTAGGATTATTTTATTGACAAATTGTGGACGTTTCATTTCAATATGAACCTTTTTCATCTGCTCCAGCTCTTTAATTAATGTATCAGGCTTCCAATGAGGATTACCATACGCCCTGATCAGTTTCTTCCAGGTTGGCTCACTTTTTCCAAAACTCCATTTCTGATCCAACATCACCTTCTTTTTTATCAAAGGATATCCGAATGTAAGAAGTTCCTGATACAAGGTATGGGAAATATTGGAATCCATTCGAATATTAAATTGTTTTGTAACTTCTTTGCTATCAAAAAAATGACCAATTTTAATCCCTTTGGATTTCATAAACTGGCTCAGCCCGATTTCCCATTTGTCTATTACCTTTCGTCGAAGTGCCTTTGCGTTTTTTTCATTGAAAAACGCATCAACTTTAACAGATTTAAAGTAATCATCCAGTAAATCAATTGCATTTTTGTGAAAAACCAGAAAGTGGCTTTGGATATGGTGATCGTCTGAAGATATTGAAAACCATGGTTTTTCGTACGAATCTATCAGCCCCCAAAAATCAAAATGAACAATATTTTCCCATTTCAAAACATTATCAAGATTGTTTATTAATATATTACTGTCGTTTACGCAGGCTATCCTGTAATAGTCGTCTTTATTGATCGTTTTGTAGTAATTGTAAAACATCCCGAAATCGTATCCTCTGTTTTCCTGAAAAGAAATCAAAACATTATTTGACAGAGTTGGAAATGAACTGATACTCCTTTCATTGTATAATAAGACAACATCATCAAAAAATCTTGCTAATTCATTGACGAAAATCTCAACATAATAGGGGATGTAAGACAACTCTGAAAAATGAACGAAAACACAAAGACTTTTTGTTTTGGTCAGCATAAATGGCATTTATTCATCAAATAATTTCTTACATAGAAAAAATTTATTACTATTTTTTAATTTTTTTTGCTAAAATATAAAAAATAAAATATGAGTATCCGCTTGCGTACCTAAAATTCATTTTTATAGCTTACACAAGCAATTAGTAATCTGTCAAATAATTTATCTCCAAAATACCGTCTATGATACTTATAACAAAACTCATTGAGATAACTTTGCAAGTATTGTGGTTCCACATCGTGATAAATATCCAACAATAACCGTTTGGCATTGCTTATCGCAATATGCACCCAAGGCAACATCTCATTCACTTTGTCTTTCGGTATTATTTTTGGCTTGTGTTCAATTCCAATATTTTTTAATTTAAAGTAGGAGGTTGAATTATCACTATCAATAATCGTCTTTCCCGCTATATTCGCCTCCACTATCGAAGTAATTGTATTTGCTTTCAAGTCTTCAACGACCACCATCTTAATATGTCCAACCTTTCGCTGTTTTCCATTTTTGGTCGTTTCACCTTCAATGGGAACACTTTCAACCATTACTAATACTTTACTCTTTCTTTGACTTCCTTTACCTCGCTTTAGATGCTTGTCCTTTTCATCATCAGGCCTTATGGTTGAAAAGAAACCATCATCCAGCTCAATTACTCCAGTCAATTCATATTCTCCATCTCTTCTGCCCATAGCCTCTCGTAGCTTATGAAGCATTCACCAAACCGGTTCATATCTGTTATGCCCTAACTGCCGCTGAAGTTCAAGGGCTGAAAAACTTTTCTTTGTCGAAGTCAAACTTGCATTCATATTGCCATTTATCGCTTTTCCAATAATGATCTTTTGATCCACAAACAGCACAAGCAACTCCAAAATTATCTCGTACTTCCTTGTACTTCAACATGCAACTTTCCTCATCTGGAAATTGTTCAATAAAATTGAGTAGATTCATGGCCGAGTATCTTGTGCAACAAATCTAACGATTTTACTTTAGGTACGCAAGCGGATACTCATATACATTTATATCAATAAATTGCGGCAGCAGATATTTTAGTTCAGAGGGTTTTGTGTCGTTGATGTTTTCCATGGCATAGGTAAGCCACTTTTGCGGGTCAATGTTGTTTTTGGTGCATGTTGCAAAAAAGATATAGAACATGGCGATATCTTTAGCAGCATCGTGTGAACCTGCAAAAAGGTAGTTTTTTCGGCCCAGGGCCAGTGGACGGATCGAGTTCTCCACAAGGTTGCTATCAATTTCGAGCATCCCGTTGGTCAGAAAGTTTTGAAGGCTGACCCGCCGGTTGGCACAATATTCGAAAGCTTGCCCTATCGGACTTTTGGGCGTTACCTTATCCCGCTCCTGCCGGTATAGCTTTCGGTGCTGGCTACAATATTGTAAACCATGATCTTGCCATAATTAATTTTCCCGACCAAATCAATGTACCAGAACACGGTTGCACCGTTTCTATGCCTTGATGTGGCAATAAAATAACGATTTATCAGATGGCTGGGATTTTCAACCCCGAAAAGTTCAATCAGGAATCTTACAAAGTTATTATTGTCATAATTTTTCAGGCTTGCTTTTAAAAGTTCAGCTGGGATATATGAAATCGTCTTCGGTTTAGCGATAGTGATTGCCAGTTTATTGTACCCCCTTGAATGGTTCTTCTCAGTTGAAATATGGTTGTCCTGATAGTATTGCTTCGGTGTGTAATGGTATCCGCAATTGCTTTCACGGTTGCATCTGCCAACGCTTGGGTGAACGTGTACCCCTGTTTCCGTATCAATGTAGCGAACAAAGGTTTTGTCTTTGTTGCAACCGGGGCATTGGTAGCGTGTATTTATTACCTGGTATCGTTCGAGTGCAAATCGGAGTTCATCTCTTGAGATTTTCCGATTATCTCGTGGCACAAGTGTCACTTTTGGCACAATGATGACGATTCACTACCAGTCGGTTAGTTTGGCAGTGATCTTCATTTGTTCATCGCTTTCAAAACTATCAAGGTACGATGCCGTTGTTTTTACGTCAGTTTGTCCCAAGGCTTCGCTAATGTATGAAATATTTACTCCTGACCTTTTCAGTACCGTGGCAAAAGAATGCCGGGCTGTGTACGAAGTTATATGTGCCTGAATACCTACACTTTGCCCAATTCTTAATATAAACATTTGTCTGCTTTACGACTTCGGCGGTTCTGTCCTTTTCCTGTTCCGGCGTAAACCCAGCTTTAAAAAACGGAAATATGTATTGGCCTTTCGGCGATGGTTTTACTCCCCATCGCTCAATAATATCATTTAAATTTTGAGTTCTGGCTGCAGTAACCGGTTTATTTTTTCTGTTCGTATTAGCGGTTTTCGCCCGTCTGAAGATCACGGATTTTTCCGTCAGGTCTCCATACTTTAGAAGACATATATCCTTAATGTTAATACCCTTCTTATATTGGTGATTATGAACTTATTAAAAGTACTTTTATAGTGTTACTACTTTCTCAAATTGTGATAACTTTGATGATGATAAAACATCTGAAAGTCCAAAACCAATATCATGAAAACCGAAATCCGGATATTCTGTTCTTTAACTCTATTGGCAGCGTTACTAACGTGTTGCAATGAGCCTGATCCCTTTATTGAGGAAGATCCTTTTAAAGTTATTGCACTTGCACCTATAAAAGATAATATTCCTTATCAGGCTCTGGGCAGCGGGAAAATCGTTATTGACCGGATTCATGAATTGAATATCGATAATTGCGGGTTTTATGTCATTGATGTTGAAAAGAAAACGGCCAATGGTTTCAGGTTGAATACCGGAATCTGCACCCCGAATATTTCACCCGACGGCACCAAAATTGCCTGTTCACTCTATACGAGCCAAGGGGCATATGATATTTTTATCATGAGTATAGATGGATCAAACTGCTTTCCGGTGTTTCAGTCGTCCTACCAGGACTTTTTCCCGACATGGACACCGGATGGTTCAAAGGTTTTATGCTTTGGAAGTTCATATGTATGTCAGTTATATATGCAGTCACCGGTTGAAAATGCCACGGACAGGGTTGAGCTGACAAAGTTTTATTACGGAGTTCCTGATTGGTTTATCGAACCGATTGGCGGTTTCTCCATGTCACCCGGGGGTAAACTGGTCTGTGTTAATCGAGGTATTAAACCAGATGGGATTCTGAGTATCGACCCCTATGTTGGGAAATCCGGAGTCAGTAACTTATTGCCAAGAACTTACCCTCAAATGTTTGAGTCTCCTGTTTTCTCTCCCGACGGACAGAAAATTGCGTTTCTTTCAGATGAGATAGATACTCTTTCAGGTTGGAAAGCAATAGAGGTGAAAAGCATGAATCCCGATGGAACTAATCTTACCCGGGTTGTGAGTGTGAAAACATATAAATCACCTGTTCAATATGCTGGTGTTCATCGATTTGTTTCATTGTGCTGGTCGCCCGATGGTACAAAAATTCTTTTTACAGCTCCGACAGAAGAATATGGTTGTCATCTCTTTGTTGTGAATGCCGATGGTTCGGGCTTAACCCAGGTAACGGATGATGTCAATGCGTATGATCTTGATGTATCATGGTCGAGATAAACTCTTTAAGTTCAAAAGACATGAATAATAAGATTGGTCTTTTATTAGTGGTTTTGGCTCTTCTGATCAGCGGATGTAAAAAAGATCCACTTTATACCGATGCCGGTACTTTCACGGATTCCCGGGATAATCACGTATATAAATCGTTGAAGATCGGCGGACAGACCTGGATGGCTGAGAACCTGGCCTACCTGCCCTCGGTGAGTCCATCATCTGAGGGATCAGATAGCTCCAAATTCTACTATGTCTATGATTATCAAGGAATCAGCATTAGTGAGGCGAAGGCTGCTGCTCATTATTCCACCTATGGTGTACTGTACAATTGGGCGGCTGCCACAAATGCCTGTCCGGCAGGCTGGCATTTGCCGGGTGATGAGGAGTGGTGGACCCTTACCGATAATTTGGATAGTCAAGGAGTTACTGCCGGAGGCAAAATGAAAGAAACAGGAACTGCCCATTGGTTAAGTCCCAATACCGGAGCCACCAATGAAAGCGGATTTACTGCCATTCCGGGTGGTGAACGTACCTACAGCGGCAGTTTCAAGGATATTGGCGACTTTGCCTGGTTCTGGTCGTCTTCGCAGCTCGACTCATCGTTAGTCTGGATCCGGGTCCTGCTCTCCACCAACGGTATCTTGCATCCGGACGCTTACGACCGCAGCGACGGGTTCTCAGTCCGCTGCCTGAAGAATTGATTGTGCACAGAATGGCAGGGAAAGGCACGGTATTGGTTGTATCTGAATGAAATGCCCGTAGCGGTTATTCATTATTGCTGATTTGTCGATTATTTTTTGTACCTTAGTACGTGTCAACCTGGTAGAAAATGCGATTACGTTAACGTTCATTGATAAAAAAGATGACATGAAAAACAAAAGAAAACTTTTAATATTTCCATTGATAATCATGGGAATGTTATTTATGCTTGCAAAGAGTTGTAAAAAAGACGATAACCCGACACCTGATAATGGAATAATTTTTAATCCGAAATTAATTTATGGAACAGTGACCGACATTGACGGGAATGTGTATAAAACCATAACCATTGGAACTCAAACATGGATGGCTGAAAACCTAAAGGTAAGCCATTACCGCAACAGCGACTCTATTCCCAACATTAACGTTACTGCGCAATGGGGCAATCTTTCAACAGGGGCTTATTGTGTTTACGACAATAAGTCAGACAATAACACAATTTATGGCAAACTCTACAACTGGTATGCAGTGCACGACAGCCGCAACATTGCTCCTACCGGCTGGCATGTAGCCTCCAAGGCCGAGTGGGCAATACTTGTCAATTATATAGGTGCCGATAGTGTTGCCGGCGGCAAACTAAAAGAAACTGGCACAATCCATTGGCAAGGTATTAATGCCGGAATAACCAATGAAACAGGTTTTACAGCCCTTCCGGGAGGCTTTCGTAAATCCACCGATGGAACATTCGGTTTAAACGGCATCCAGGGTATCTGGTGGACGTCAACGGAGTACAGTTTATCAGGCTCATGGGACTGGTGCATGGCTGTCAATCATGCTGTCGTAATTGTGGGCTGGGACGACAATAAGAGCGGTCTCTCTGTTCGATGTGTCCGGGATTAAAGGTATTAGGTCAATCACAACCAATTCCAGCGGAATCAACCATTTCCAGTGTATAGCCCATACCGTCACCCAAAACCGGCCAGGGTTCGATATCATTATAACAAACGGAGAGCCGCAATTTGCCGGAAGGATCATAGGCCCTGATCAATTCACCTTTATCTTTCAATCTAACTCAAACGGACCCACATTTTGTAGCTCAACCCAATCTCCGTGACCCAGTGCCGGAGGAATCAGGAACTTGTTTAAAATTGGGAATAGAATCAATTTTACAGCGTTTATCGTTACCGGTAAAAAGATACAAACAGGATAAAATGTATACAAGAGTAGATAATCAATCATATATGGGTGTATTCGATGAGACGTTTGTTTTCTGGAAGGAAATTGTTCATATCACGGTATTAAATAGAGCAATTAAACCATACGAAAAATTCAAAAAAAACGGTAAAATCGTACCATAAAACAGATAGTGTTTTATCGTTGTTAACTAATTAATTAAAAGGATTTTAACCCATAAACGACTGATAATAGTTTTCACAGATTGATGAAAAAAGAAGAAACCGTATCAGAAAGTCGGGAGCCAGAAGAAGCATCTAGTCTCGAACCTCCAAGTAATCAGCCTGATA
>JAPLDV010000250.1 GCA_026391235.1 Bacteroidia bacterium
CCTATGGGCAGAGCAGGATCGTTGAGATGCAGAACAATGAGGATGTAATAGCCTGCAAATCGAGGCTGAACAGCGGGCACGATGAGCGGGATATCTGTGATTTCTATGCAGAGGCTGATCTTTACGGCATGGGGCCGGGCGTCTTTCCTAAAAATCACATGCCGCCGTACCCCTATCACCCTTTCTGCAAATGTGTTCTCGCTGATGTTTATATCGGTGAAGTTCAACCGGCTACAGCCGAGGACTTTAATGCTGAAAGGGGACGCAAATACCTCGGTTCAATATCTGCATCAGACAGAAAAGATTTGCTTGGAGTCGGTGGATCGCAGCGGTTTAAAGAGAATCCTAAAAAATGGGAAAAGTATTTGAAGAATTATGAGCGACCGATTGAACAAAAAGCGCAGATTCCTTTATCTGTTCTATATGGGGAAGAATAATGCCGCGATTTATAATCCTTGATGGTCAGAGATGCCGAGATTCCATTGAGAACGTATTGTCGAGGGTTGTCATGCCTCCAGGTGTCGAGGTTCTTTATGGAGGACAAAAAGCCTTTCTTGCTGGTGGGTATCACTATAATTCCGATGAACTCAGATTGATTGCCGGTGTACTGGACGAAATAACAAAGGAGATCGACCATGCTGTTGAAACGGGAAACACAAGCGGAAATCATTAGGACAATCTCGGAATCAGTATCTGAAAACATCGATTTTGGGAAAATTACCATCGTGTTTGATCTTCACAATGGAGGAATCGGAAATATTAAAATAAAGACTGAACGCACAATTAGAAATAAAAGAGTTGACTTTTAAACGCTTTAGAAATATTATTAAGTTAAAGATAGCCGTGTTCTTTAAAATTATTAGCTACTAAATTTGCTGTTTTCAAACAGCCAAAATTTAAGCCCGTATTGACCTTAGATGTTCAAGGTTAGTGCGGGCTTTTTTTATTGTTTTCAAAAGGGGGATGTGATGAAAAGATTTTTACCGTTTCTGTTCGTGCTCGTTCTTATTCCGATGGCGTTCGGCCAACTCCGCTCAGAGCAGGACGCGGCAAACATCATCACGCAACCGTCCAAGAGCGTAAGAGGTGATTCACTCAAATCACAGAGCAATTTTACAGCGAATCAGTGGGCACCAATTCACGCATTAAAGCACCTTCAATCGTGTCGCGGGGCTGTTGTCCTTCCTTCGGGATCGGCGGGATATCTCGCCGTGCATCTAAAGGGAGATCCCTCGGGTGCTTGGTATAAAATCTATCTCGCAAATGATGGGGTGCCTATCGGTGCAGAATTTGATGCCGTTGGCGATTCCACAAAGGGAACTACAGTTAAGCTTGACACGAATCTTTTCGTTTTCCCGTACCTGTACAAATAACTTCAAAAGGAGTGGTTTTATGGCGATGAAATTTTCAGGTGACTGCTGGACCCCTTCGGACAATTCCGTTGGGTACGATGTCACAATCGGCGTCTTCAACTCGGCAACAGCCGGTTACGGAAAGAAACTTTCGAGTGCGAAGACAAAAAGTCTCGACGTATGCTGCGATGATGGTGGCGCGGCTCTCTCCGCTACCGCATACAGGGCAATCCGCGGCAGGATGCTTCTGACCTATGCCCAGAGCGGCGACTGCTCGCCCTACGGCCTCCAGGGTCATCTGAAGAACACGGCAGCCGATACCACAACCGGGAACAAGGCCGGTGTTTGGGGATACTACGAAGCCGTCAGTGGTGCAACCGTAGCAAGCCACACCTCGGGCGTTTTCGCCATGATAGATGTTCCGAGCGGTGCAACGATAGCGGCCTCTGCCGTTGTCGGTGCCCTTCAGATCGGCAGCAATGACCTCGGTGGCACACACACGGGCAGTGCTGTCGGAATCAATTTCACGGAAGCGCTGACCGGTGCCTTTGATGCAGCGATTTCCTTCCCTTCCGGATCGGAATTCATCACCGCATCGCAATTGACCGGTGGAACGTCGCAATATATCAAAATACTGATTGACGGCGTTCCCTTTACCATTGCAGCGACGAGGGCGTCGTGAATATAACGTCTGAAACCATCAGAAACCGCATCAACTCACTCGAGGTTGCGCTCATTGAGGCGCAGAAAAAAGTGGATGAGATTACTGGTGCCTTGAAAGAGACAAATCTGATGCTTCAGTATTTGAACACTCCCGAAGTTGATACGTCCGAGGTAGCCGTTGAGCTATCGGAAGATGCCGAAGATATTTCCATAGTGCCGCAGACCGTTGAGTCTGCGCAATAACCCGTTGAGGTTTTTTTTCATCAATGCCCGTTGAGGCAAGGAGAGTTTTCTTATGAGTATTCAAGATATCGCAGCAAAGTACAGCATTTCCGAAGAGGATGTCGCCGTTGTCAATTCATTGATCGAGTCTGAACGGAACAAAGGGATCGAAGCGAGCAGAAAAAAAAGCAAGGAAGTTCTCGACAAAATGACGGCGCTTAACAAGCTGCGCGATACTTTGAAGGAACTTGGCATGAATCCCGACGATGATCTCGAGGTTCAAACGGCTTCGTTCAAAGAAAAACTCTCAAAAAGTGGTACATCGTCAGACAATTCCGAGATCGAAAAGGTGATGAGAGAAGTTTCTGGCCTTAAAAAAAGGCTCGAAGAGAAAGAAAAAATCGAGGTTGAACTGTCCGGAAAACTACGCAACAAAACGATCACCGAAATTCTCTCTCAGGCGATGGGCGATAATTTTCACGCCAAAGATTTGACTATCAAAGACTTTATCCGCGAGGGTAAGGTGAAACTGACCGATGACAACAACGTTGTATTCTTGGACGGCAACGAAGAGATCGAACTTCCAAAAGGCATAGACGCATTTAAGAAAGCGCGTCCTGACCTCGTAAAAAATATACAGTCCGGTGGGAGCGGGAGCGGGCGAGTCATCATTGACGGAAAAGGAAAAAAGACACTTTCCGAAAG
>JAPLDV010000921.1 GCA_026391235.1 Bacteroidia bacterium
CCGACATCATCGACAGGAGCACACCGGAACAACGTATTCGCACGCTGGTAGAGGTGGCGCTGGCCGACCGCAATTACCTCTTTGGATTACTCCCGATGCTTGATGGTCAGCCGGTTCCCGGAAAAGTGACGGGCCCGTGGATTGCAAAATACGGTGAAACGTTCGCCGGTTGTGCAGCAGGTCCATGGTTGAACAGTGTTTTTAAAGATAATACCGTGTATGTCCATATCCTCAATTGGCCAAAAGATGGTGTACGACTCTCCCCTATTCCGCGGAAACTGATTTCAGCCAAATCCGTTACCGGGAATATCCTGGTAAAACAAGATGAGCAAGGCTGGTTGCTGACCGGCACACCCGACCCGCTCAATACCATCGTGAAGCTCGAATTCGATTCTTCGGTTGAGGATATTGCCCTGGCACTTCCATCTGCCGGATCTTTAACTGTTGGAAAAGAGTTGCTCATTCATTCCGAAACCAACGGCCGCCTGATCGCTGAGGTGGATCTTGGAACTCAAAAAACCGTTGATCGCTTTGAATTTACCATTGCTAATCCCGGCTACCTGCGTGGACAAGGCCGGCCGTACGAATTCCAGGCTAAACAAACTGACGGAACCTGGAAGACAGCCTTTCAGGGCAATGTTTACGGAATTATATGCGCAAAACAAATCGACCCGGTTGTTACCGGTGCTGTGCGATTGGTTGTACAAGCTTCGGAAATAAAGCAATTCGATGTATTCTAACCCTATTCCAACCAGTGAAAAATCAAATAATCAATACCTGGCCTTCCGACTCGCAATGGTACAATGGCGGCGGATCCGCCGAGGAAACTTCCTATGCATACAGGGGCCATCTGCCTGCGCTCGACATGGCCAGGAACGCCGGCGCAGGAAATCGTGGTTGGACTGATGGGTATTGCTATCATGAAACAAAACCATTGACAGACTAATCTGGAAAACCCATGAAGCTTCTAATAGTTGAAGATGAAACATTTATCAGGGAATCTGTCCAGGAATTCCTGATCAGCGAAGGTTTTCTGTGCGAAGCAACCGCAACTTTTTCAGAGGCCTCGTTCAAGCTCGACCTGTATGAATATGACCTCATATTAGTTGATATCACACTTCCGGATGGTAACGGACTGAACCTGGTGAAACAAGCAAAATTATCGCACCCGAAAACAGGCATTATCGTCATATCTGCAAGGAATAGCCTGGATGATAAGATATCAGGACTTGACCTGGGGGCCGATGATTATCTGACCAAACCCTTCCACCTGTCGGAATTGAACTCCAGAATCAAAGCATTACTTCGGCGACGGTGGTTTCAGGGCTCTGAAGAAATAAATTTGGGATCGATGAGGATCAACCCTGAGAAAAGGCAATTAATCATTAATAATCAAATAGTTGAACTCACCCGGAAAGAATTCGACCTGATTCTGTTCTTAGTTACAAATCCCAATCGCGTACTGACGAAAGAGAATATTGCAGAGCATCTGTTGGGCGACAATTCCGACCTGATGGAGAACTTCGACTTTATTTATACACACATGAACAACCTTCGCCGAAAACTCGCAAATCAAGGAGTGAAAGATCCTGTGAAAACGATTTACGGTGTTGGCTATAAATTTGATACCCATGAAACTGCTTAGTAAAATCAACCGGCAATTTATTGTGCTTTCGATACCGGTACTTATCCTGTTGACCATTCCAGTCTATTTTATCGTACTCACGATTCAGGAAAATGAGATTACCGAAGGGTTGCGTGCAATGGAAAGCTGGGTGTCGAATTCCATTTTGGCAAAGAAATCAATTCCCGATCT
>JAPLDV010000365.1 GCA_026391235.1 Bacteroidia bacterium
TGGTGTTCCAATATATGTTGTCATGCGTTGTCGACGCCCCCTTCGGAATGCCTGTAGTACCGGAGGTAAAGTTCAAATAGACAATATCACTCCCCTGTATCTTTACATCGGGGCGCTTTATAGAATTCCAAGCCAAAACTTCATCCCAGGACCGGCGCCGACTCGTTGCTTGCGTGCCGATCACGATTGTCTGCTCTTCCGGGTAGCCGCCTTCAAAACGGGAAAGAAGATTCAGAAACTGTTCATCGGCGATCATGACGGTCGGATTGGAAAGCCTCAAGATAAAATCGATATCGTCGAGCGTCTGATTGGAATCGAGGGGAAAAACGACACCCCCTGCAGCAGCGACACCGAGAAATGAAATTATAACTTCCGGCGTCTTCTGTAGCAGAATCCCTACCCGGTCACTCTTCTTGAGGCCCATGGCCATGAGGAAATTCCCCAGTGCATTTGCTTTCTCATAAAAGTTTCTATATGAAATTTTATCGTTTCTATGAATGATTGCCGTTTTCTCAGGAAATAGCCTTGCACTTCGCTCCAACATTTCAATAATGGTCATACTACCTCTTTATTATAAGAATCAAGGGAAGTCGCTTGTAGGAGCTTCTACATAGCCCCCGTACATCTGAAGACGGCCGGAATAGTTTTAACTAAAATTTTCAAGTCTAGGAGTAAAGACCAGTTATCAATATATTCCATATCAAGTTCTATCATCTTATCAAACGGCAACGCATTTCTTCCACTAATCTGCCACAAACATGTAATTCCTGGTTTGACGCTTAAACGACGCTTCTGCCAGTTTTCTTCAAAAAGCTCATAGTCCCGGATGGGAAGCGGTCTGGGCCCGACAAGACTCATTTCTCCTGCCAAAGTGTTAAAAAACTGGGGCAACTCGTCAATGCTTGTCTTCCGCAAAATCTTCCCTATCTTTGTAACTCGCGGATCATCCTTGATTTTAAATACAGGGCCGCTCGCCTCATTTAAATATTCTATCTCTTTTTGCTTTTCTTCAGCATCACTCGTCATCGTCCGAAACTTGTATAATTTGAACCGACGCTTATTGTAACCCACCCTTTCCTGTACGAAAAAGATAGGTCCGCGCGAGTCAAGTATGATAAGGATTCCCACTATGGCAAAAAAAGGCCCTGTTCTGCACATTGATATAGTATCTTACTTATCTCCCTGTAGAAAGAGTGAGCCGGCAGCGCTATGACAACCTCATCTATCACTTGTCGATTCAGAATGTCCTCAAAATGATTCAGATCGGAAAGAAGTGCTACAGGTTCACCGTTCGCTATGCATTCGTTATCCACGAATCCTACAATATTATACCCTATATCTTTATGCTTTCGAATCTTTTTAACAAATCGTATGGCTTTTTCATTAATTCCCACAACTACCATGTTTCTCAGGTTAAGGCCCTTGGCGCGCATTATGTGCAAGATCATACGCATCGACATTCTCATCAATATGGTCAAAGTCGTTGCTGAAACCCAGAAGACTAAAACAAAATAACTTATGACCTTAATCTCGTAAAAAGCATTGGCTATCACGCTGATGATAAAAGTTCCCAGGAATGTGGCTTTCAGAATGTCTGTGTATACTTTAAATTTCCGTCTAAAACGTGTCGTTTCATACAGACCAATCAGTCGAAAAAGAATATGCCAGCTGATTGCGACAATAATAATGGCAATGAAATCCTTGACGTTCATCCCGGCATGGAAGAAATCGGTTAGATTGGCAATAAACTGTCGAACGGTCATCCCTGTATGGAAGGAATCGATCAGGTTTGAACGCATGTCCAGATTTCTGGCGAGACTAAGCGCGAGGGCCAGACTAATGAACAATATGATGATATCTGAAAGCTTGTAAAGAACTAACAAAAAAGTGCGTCGAAAAGACATCATGTGAGGCAATTTATAATTCCTGATAATTTGATTTTAGCGGTATTTTCAATCAACGAATTTTCATTCCAATCCTTGGTGCGCAGTTTCCAGTTGTTATTGTCAACCCTAGAATCGTCATGATAATATACTTACAAACGGAGACCTTTGAAAAATGCAATTATTCTGTTGGCGATCAAAATCTTTACCTGCATCATATTTTCTGGATTCCCCGGTCATCCTGCACGCGTGACATCTAGTGTTCTTCAGGGCATAAGGTTATACGTCGAGGAAGCCGATAACTCAGCCAACACTTTTTCTAAAATTAGATATTCAAATTTAATCACCGGAGAAATAATTGCTTTTTTCAAAGGTTTCTTGATTCAGCTCCGCCCTCTG
>JAPLDV010000190.1 GCA_026391235.1 Bacteroidia bacterium
TGAATAAAGGTATGAAATCATTGGATCGGTTGTTATGCTGACCTTTCAGAATACTTGAATCTTGACCTTCAGAATTCAGAATTGGTCTTCGCCCCCGTTTTCACGAGGGTGACAAGTGCTTCTGTCATCCCCGCGGAAGCGGGGACAGCCTTGCGCCTTGAGCCTTTACTGTTGGCCTTTGTGCGCTGCGACAGCCAGTATTACGCCCAGAATAATGCTGTACAGGGCAGCGACAAGCACCCGGTATTCGGCCGGAAGGAGAAAATTTAATGTTTGAGCGGGGATCCAGAATAGAGGAATGGTTTTTTTAAATACGAAATCCCATTGTACCCGCCAGTTGATACCTGCCATGATTTCCCTGATATTGACCGTGGAGAAAAACCCCCGGAGGGTTCCGCCGGTTTGCACGATATGGGTATCGGTGATTTTATGAATGGTCATGAAAACCGGGGCAAAAAAGAGGTTCAGCATCGTACCCACCATAAAAGCGGTCAGCAGGTGCAGCCAGGAGAGATGACTGAAGAAATCCACATTAAGGATTTCGCTAGGATTTACGGTGGGAAATTTCACCCCCATCGAAGACAACATAGCCGGAACCCCTTCGGCAAAAATCACGAAAGCCATCTTAAGAGATATTCCAAGAAATCCCCATACAATGGCCCTCGGAAAAATCCCGAAACCCTTCATCGGATATTCGCCTGTTCGGATCCGCAATCCCAATATCTCCCCCAAAGTAGCCAATATGAAGAACTTGGCAAAGCTCATTACATACGGCAGGTCGTGGTTTACCGCCCGGTAGGATTCAAAGGTTGATGGAAAGATAAAGAAGGGAGCGAAAAGTCCCATGAAAACCAGAGCTAAAATGAGATCGGTTTTTTTCATTTGCTGAAATGGTTCAAATGTGCCAATTAATCAATATGCCAATGTGCCAATTGAGCAATACTCTCCGAAGCTTATAACGTTCTTGTCGTCCTTAACGTCCTTAACGCCCTCACATTCTTAATTTCCTCACGTCCTCACGTCCTTAACGCCCTCACGTTCTTAATGTCCTCACGTCCTCACGATAAAACCGAATGAGCTGCGAGTTTCCTGCCTCGCCCTGCTCCTTCGGTTCGAACGGGAAGTGCGGCGCCCTCACCCCGTTTCCAAACCATCCCGGGCCGATGAACACCCGTGCTTCGTCCCAAAGGTTTTCGCGGATCAGGGTTTCAAACAGGGTAGGGCCGCCTTCAACCAATATCGACTGGATACTGCGTTTATAAAGATCGGTCAGTACCTGTGGCCAAACCGGTTCATCGGGTGATATCCGGAAAAATTCCAGATTTTGTTGGTTTAATTGTTCGGTACAGGTATAAATGATCGTCGGAATTTCCCCGTCCATTATGCGTAGGGGCGACCCGCGGTCGCCCAACCCGCGGTCGCCCGAAAAATCGATGGATTGTGGATGGGGCGACCGCAGGTCGCCCTTGCGGTCAATGGTGATTCGGAGCGGATTATTACCTGTCCAGGCTCTCACATTAAGCTGCGGGTTATCGAGTAAAATGGTTTGAGAGCCTGCCAAAACCGACTGTTCTTCGGTGCGCCATTTATGAACGAGCCGGCGACAGGTTTCATCGGTTATCCAAGTGGGTTTTTGATTTTCAGGTTTATCCCGCAGTGTATCAACAAATCCGTCGGTGGTTTGAGCCCACTTCAAAATCAGGTAGGGCCGCCTTTTTTCATGAAAAGTATTGAATCGGCGGTTTAGCCAGCGCGATTCCCGTTCGAGCACTCCGGTTATTACCTCAACACCCTCACTGCACAACCGGTCGATTCCCCCTCCGGCAGCTGCGTTTGGATCGGTTTGGGAAATCGCTACTCTACCGATTTTTTTATCGAGGATCAGGTTGGTGCATGGAGGAGTTTTTCCCTGATGGTTGCATGGTTCGAGATTGACGTACAGCGTTGATTTGGGCAGAAGCGACTGATCCTGTACCTGATTGATAGCTTCCACCTCGGCATGCGGCTTTCCGAATCCGGAATGAAATCCTTCGCCGATGATCCGTCCGCCATGAACGATCACAGCCCCCACCATGGGATTCGGAGCCACTGATCCCAACCCGTTTCGGGCCAGATCGAGGCAGCGTTGCATAAAGGTTTCGTGAGTCAGGGTCATGAAGGCAAAGATAGTGAAAAGAGGTTATTGGTTATTGGTTGTTGGTTATTGGTTGTTGGTTATCGGTTATCGGTTATCGGTTAGCTGGCAATAGCCGACAACTGATAACTGACAGCCAACAACTGTTTCAGATATCAGGAATCTTCCCTACTTTTATTCTTTGTCAATCCATTAAAACAAACCAAAATGATTAGAAATTATATACTTCTGATTTTCATGGCAATGATCAGTCTGAGTTCAAGTAAGAAGGAGCCGAAAACCTCGCTGGAACCGGAAAATCCGTTCTTCAGCAAGTATACGACGCCCTTTGAGGTCCCTCCTTTCGATAAGATCGCCAACGCCCATTATGTGCCGGCTTTTGAACAGGGTATGCTGGAGCAGAAGCGGGCAGTGGAGGATATCGTTAACAACCGTAAGAAACCAACCTTCAGGAATACTATCCGGGCACTAGACCGGAGTGGCGAATTGCTCGACAAAGTGAATATGGTATTCGGAGGGTTGAGCTCTGCCAATACTAACAATGATTTGCAGAAGATCCAGCTGGAAATGTCGCCTAAACTCGCCGCTCACAGCGATGAGATCAATCTGAATCCGAAATTGTTTGAGCGGGTAAAAGCGATATATGAAAACCGGGCCAAACTGAAACTCACT
>JAPLDV010000132.1 GCA_026391235.1 Bacteroidia bacterium
GATGCAAACGGAATGTGGTCCTTCGATGAGAAATTCGCTAACGGAAAGATAATCAATGAAATCGACAAAGTGTACGCCGATGTTATCAATGACCTTACCAATGCCCGGGTGGAATTCCTGGTGGGTGACCGTTACTATCTGAAACAAATGAAGGTGAATAAGGGCAAGCTGGTTCTGCGGAATTTCGCTTTTAGCACAGTTGTTTTGCCTCGGGTTGAAATTCTGACCCTCGATGCTGCAACAAAGATCGTTGATTTTGCAAAAGCCGGCGGACGGGTGTATTCCTTGGGTGAGTTGCCCGTAGCCTCTTCTGATAATGGGATGAACGATCCGAAAATGAAAAGATTGATGGATGCACTCAAGGCAATGCCCACATTTACAGCTTGCCCGGAAAGCCTGAAATCCTGGATCGATAAAACTGCTCCCGGATTGGAATGTCAGGTGAAGTTCTCCTCCGGCGCCTTCCCGATGCTACAGCTTCACAGGCGCATCGACGGGAAAGATTTCTTCTGGCTCGTTAACAACAATGATCAGAAACAGCTGTGCGAAGTGAATATCCCGGGCGTTACCGGTGCTGCCTCGATCTGGGACTGCGAAACCGGAGATATCCGGCCGGTCTCTTCAATAACTGCGGATGGATCAACCAGCATCAAGCTTAACTTCAAACCACTGGAGGCGTACTGGCTGGTGTTCGATCCGGGTTCTCCGGTAAATGCGGTAATCGATAAGTCTGATTATAAGAGTTTCGCGAATGTTGACGGTAATTGGAAAGTAACTTATGACGCTGGTATCCAGCCTGAATTGGAATTTCCATCGGCTCCGCCTGCCCAATTTGCTGCCGGTATTGAAAAGCCCCTGGAGGATTGGAAAACCTGGGGTCTTGAGAAATTCAGCGGCCTGATGGATTATTCAAAATTGATCAATATTGAAAAGATTGAAAAGCAGATGTTCCTTGATCTGGGTAAAGTTTGTCATGTGGCTGAAGTTTGGGTAAACGGCAAATCAGTTGGTTCCAAAATGTGGGGTCCGTATATGTTTGACATCACATCTGCCGTTAAGTCAGGCCCGAACGAGATCCGGATAAGAATTGCCAACCTGATCAACAACAGTTACGGTGATATTCAGGAATCCGGATTGCTGGGACCGGTAAAAATCATGACCATTAATTAAATCAGGATTGAAGAACCTAATCTTGTTCATTCCGGCATTTATCTTCCTGAATTTCAATTCGATTGGTCAGGATATTCCTGTTCCGAAAATATCGCAGGCTGGCTTTTATACTCCCCACCGGACCGGACAGATTTGGGATACCTGGGTGTATTATTATAAGGGGACTTATTATCAGTATTATCTGGCTGGCAAGGGTGGAAGGTGGGACCGTTTTGAACTGATGACCTCTGCTGACGGGGTTAACTGGCAGGAACAAGGCGGTATGATCGAACCACGCGCTGGTACAACCTGGATGGGCACCGGACATATTATTGAAGCCCCTGATTTTAAGAACCATCCCCGGTGGATCATGAACTATTCGGAATGGTTTATCGATAAGCAGGATATTATGT
>JAPLDV010000081.1 GCA_026391235.1 Bacteroidia bacterium
ATAGCTATTGGAGCCAAACATCAGAACTTTTTTCCCGTTAATGATTACTTCCGTATCCTGCTCGGATTCAATCATCCGGAAGTACGGATAAACCCCGGCCGCCTGGACCTTTTGGGGTGCATCGTACTTTTTGAGTCGGTCTTGTAGTATGCCCATAGGTGGCAATATTAACTATTTTCTTAATTATTTGTATTATCTGAGCGAGGATTTTCGATAAAGTTCAGTATAAATACCGATTAGCTTAATACGGATTTTATCCTCTTCAAATTGTTCGACAAGTTGATTGGATATTTTAATGCCCTTATGACGACAATCACTATCATTCATCAGGCTACGGATAATTTGAACGAATTCCTTTGTCGTCGATGCCTTAAGGTATGGATTTTCATACAGCAATGCATATTCAGGTAAATCCCTGAAAACAACGGGTAAACCGCAGGCTGCGGCTTCAAGTGGAGCCATCGGGCAATTTTCCTGGTATGATGGAAAAATAAACACATCAGATGCAGCGTATACGAGGGGCATATCCGCCAATTCAAACATACCGGGAAAAAAAATTTGCTGTGACGCCTGCGCAATGCGGTTATTGATACGGATCAATCCTTCGGTTAATGGCCCGAAAGGACGGCCTCCTACCCATACGAACTTTGCCTCGGGAATGGCTGCAGCGATATCAAGAAAATCTTCGACTCCTTTGCGGCCTTCAAGTTGACCGACGCCCAGAACGACAAAATCACTTTCCTTAAGCCCCAGCCTCGCGCGCCCTTTTTTTCTGTTTTCGGCGGTGTAGCGCCAGAAATCGATAGGTATTTGGTTGCATATCATTACAATCCGGGTTTTAACACTAAGATAGCGAATGACACCATAAACAATATGTGAAACAGCAATGAACACATCATAATAGTAATAAACCTGGCGAAAATACCATCTGATTAAAGGCATCATCAACCGCCAACCGGGAATAGAACCTTTTGCTGAATCGGGAATCACATGAACCGACAGGATTCGCCGTCCTTTATAACCGATCCCCCAAAGAAAATAGAATAATCCGTAGGAATGAGCATGATAAATATCGCCCCGACCCCTGCCGTTAATAACGACATCGATATCGCCATTTTTTTTCAGGAGATCAATCATCTGGACAAACACGGTATTTACGCCATTGCCCTTCAGAACCTTAGCTACTTCATATACAACATGAACCTTCATAACCTATTCCAAAACAAACTGTGCCTTCCCCATTTGCAAATCTTTTTTCTTCATGCCGCTGATACGAATATTCTTGCCAAGAGTTTCGGAATCAATCACATTATCTCTGATTATCACACCTTTGCAAGATTCCAGTGAAATGGAAAACTTCCGCGGGTGCCAGGGTTCATACCTGTTACTACGGGTAAGCTTGTTACCTGTAAAGGTCAGATTGTCGACCGATTTGGCATACAATACCGGGTAATCATAAAGATCAAACCGGTTATTTTCGATCCGGATATTCCGGTGAAAACCGGGTTTTGAAGGATCCGGCTTAGGGATCTCCGGGTAAATACTAATGACTGCTTCACAGAATTGATACATCGAAGTCAGGCACTGATCGGTAAAGTGATTGTTCCGGATCAGAACATCCTTCACTCCACCCGATTCATACCAGTTATTGGCATCTCCTGCAATCAGGATGGCCGATCCGCTCGATTCAAACAGGTTATCCTCGATAACCACCTTCCCAGGTGTGGAAATGAGGATGCCCCTCGCCCTGCAACTTTCAAACCGGCTGCCGGTGATCAGGACATCCGGGGTCCAGGAAAGATTTTCCAGGGCATAACCTGCTTCAATCCCAGCCGGAACCGGATCTTTAAAGCGGAGTCTGAACAATTCCGGCTGCATGGCCTCGAACCGGTCGACGGTTCCGTTAGCGACCGTCAGCATCGAATTATTCTCGATAAATCCAATATTTTCGCCCGGCCTGGCCCAGACCATACCAACACTTTGGTCATGCATAAACTTGCAAATCAAGGTGTTTGAATCCACCTTTTCCATGATCCTGACACTGGTTCCGTGCACATTTACCGGATCATCCATGAGCGCATGAAAACGGCACTGATCAATGGTTATTTGTCCTTTGCAGTTCGAGAAGTGGAGTCCATCGTCATGACCCGCGAGTATCCGGTTTTTAGTGGGATTCGGCACCGAATTCACTCTACGGAATGTCAGATTTTCAGCATATTGTGATAGAATACCCAATCCGGCATTGTGGTACATATTGAGGTCCTCCAAAAGGATATTCCGGCTATCGGTGATAAAAACACCTGAATGATCTCTTTCGCTGTGGCGCAGAACCAGGTAATTGCCTTTTGCCGGAAGGCGCCTGAAAGCATAAGTCAACCGGATCAAACCAAGTGATATCTCTTCGGCCTTATAGGAGTTCCATCCTCCGCCCAGGCAGCCCCAGTCGCCCGTTTTATAAGCAACCGTGAGTGTTTGGCGATCGAATTCCATGGTTCCCCACCACGGGCTTTTCCATCCTTCCCCAACAAATACCAGTTTACCTTTCTCAATAATATAGGGTGATTCGACCGGATCAACCCGGATATCCATATAACTGGGGTTCACCTCCATTACTTCTGCCTCGGCGGTTAACGGTATATCCCAGTCGATACTGACCTTTTTGATGGAAATACCGGTGCTTTTATCAATGGTAAAAGGCTGCATCCGGTCGTGGAACACAAAATCCGATCCCCCGCAATCAATGGTAACACCGGTCAGTCCCTCCAGGAGCATTGCGCACCGGCGTGGATTATTAACTGTTGTATTGGACTCATAATAAACCTTTTCGATGCAATATTGCGGCCAGAAATCATATCTGCCCTTTGGGAAAAAAACCACGGCATTCGCTTTGCCCTTGCAGGCATCCAGAGCTTTCTGCACATACGGAACGGCATTGACCCTGGAATCCGCGTTGAGACCAAAATCCGTAATCCTGATCGTGTCGGACGGCTGGTCGTAGAGACGCATATTTGCGTCTTTCCCGGCGGCATGCGTATGACCGTAGAGACGCATATTTGCGTCTTTCCCGGCAATAAGCAACAGGCAGCAGGCAGTGGACAGGAATAGAAGGCGAAGAAGTTTCATGGGATTTAGTTAAATAATTAAGAGTATAAATTTCGCTTATTATTCCGATAGAATCCTCATTAGTAATAGGTTTCCGGCCGTTTTATCAAGATGAGAGAAATCCGTGTAAATCCTTGCTCCCGAAGGGATCCGCGCAAATGCTATTCTGTCATCCCCGCGAAAGCGGATACCGCGTGCTTCCTTATCCTATTCGCAGGCCCTGCGCATAGCCAGCAAGTTCTCCGCCGGAGTATTGACCGTGATCTCGCATCCGCCTGAGAGCATGAACTTACGACCTTTCTCTTTGGCTATCAGGGCTTTTGAACGATCGTAAACCTCTTTGGCACTAAGATTCTGAATTTCCACCGGGTTGATATTGCCACACCTGACTACTTCCGGTCCAAAATGATCGTAGGCCTCATCCAAATCGGTTAAATAATCCAGATCGATAATATCCAACCGGAGTTTGGATAATGCGGGCCATAAATGGGTGGTGTTCCCGCAGATATGAAATTTCACGTAAGCCCCGAGTGAATGAATGTAATTCACCAGTTGGCGGTGCCGGTCAAAAACGAAAGTGTTATACAGATCCGGATCAATCTGGGAGCAGATGGCATCTCCCACCCCGATAAGATCGCATCCGGCGGCAACCTGCTCACGGGCAAAATCCTTTGCTGTATTGAGGCATTTATCCAGGAGCAGATTTGCTGAATCGGGATCCATCATAAGCATGACCAGCATTTCGGTTACTCCTGCCAGATCGCAGGCTTCAGCCAGCGGACCCTCGACCCAACCCATGACCGGAACCTCCTCCTTCAACAGTTCTTTGTAATACCGGGCCCCGTTGATGCGGTCGAGCGTTCGGGAGGAAAGCAATACATCAGGTTTTTTTAGCGCGATAATATCTTCCTGAGTATTAATTATCAGTTTAGTACACTTAGGTACCCCTTCCGCGACAAACTCAACAGGAGCTCCGAAGGCTGATGTTTCGCGATAGGGATCGGAAATCAGGCTGACCATATCAAAATCAAATATTTGCATGCACTTGATATTCGACTCCACAAGCACCCGGTGGTCGGATGCCAGTTCCCCATAGGTTTTTCCGTTGAACCGTGCTGCAAAGTGCATCAGAATGGGATAAAACAGAACCCGGCCGGGCTTCCCTCCGCCAATTAAACTAAGAAATTCTTCCTTGCGGGTCATCGCGCTATTTATAAATTACCTGACGCAAAACAGTTTGCCCAATGTTATATCAAGCCATTTCATTTGGATGATGACGTCGCATTCTCAATTCCCGTGCAGAGTGTTTCAGCAGTTTTCAGATAAAGCAGGTCGACTGCTTCCTGCGAACGGCGAGGCAGTGGTTGTAATTTACCTTCTTCCGTCAGCTTCCTGCGGTTGAATGCCGCGGCAAATGCTTCGAAGGCTAAACGCGCATGAGCGGCTTCGTAACTATCGCCCAGCCCACTTTTTATTAAATGGTTATAAATGTCGAACTGCCGGATGATCCGCTTTCTCAGGTCCTCAAAACCGGCTGAAGTATCTTTTACTGATTGGAGAAACCCAAGGGTAACGACAGTCTGAGTACCTGATGGTGAGCCTATCAGATGATCGTTTATAGCATTTCCGAAGAGAATGCTTATTGAAACAGTTTCTGGCAATTGATCATAGGGTAAGAAAACTGATTTTTTATCGAAGGATGTCCATTTTTTCCCATTGATCTCGACCGAGGAGATCTCACCTGATCCATTTGCTGAGAGCCAGATTTTCTTTTTGCCAAACCTCACCGGATCCAGTTGCTGTATCTCATTGACTCCCTCCG
>JAPLDV010000183.1 GCA_026391235.1 Bacteroidia bacterium
TCCACTCCCTCGTTGCGGATTGTGCCCACATTGGTGAACAGCACCGGAAATATGTAAGGCGGATAAGGCACGTTGTAGGTATAAAGGAGGTCGGTACTGGTTCGGTTGTAATAGTCAAGAAAACCGCTTATGCGATTATTAAAAAATGAAAAATCGACCCCTGCATTCAGTTCCTGTTTCTTTTCCCAGCGAAGGTCGGGATTCGGATTGGAAGTCGGCTGGTATGTATTGATCCATTCTCCATTGTAGAAGAATTTTCCGGCAGTTCCCATCATGATCAGGGATTGATAGTTTGCAAAATCCTGATTACCGGTCACACCGTATCCAACACGTAGTTTGAGGTCATTAACCCATTTCACGTTCGTCATGAAACCCTCCTTGTTTAATCGCCATCCAAGGCTTACAGAAGGAAACCAGCCCCATTTATTGTTCTTGCCGAACCTTGAGGATCCCTCTCTCCGGAGGGAGACGGAAGCAAGGTATTTTTGATCGTAATTATACATGACCCGGCCAAAAAACGAGATGAGCCTGCTTTTTTCTTTATACGATCCCATTTCAGCCGTACCTACACCTAATGCCGAACCGTCGCCGATATTGTGAGGCCCATAAAGGTCGGAATCGAATCCGGAGTTAATCATATAGGAAGTATTTGACTCCAGTTCCTGAAACGAATATCCTGCAAGTGCCTGGAAATTATGATCTTTAAAAGATTTTAGATAGTTAAAAGTACTTTCGTATTGCAGGTTATTGTTCCGTCCGTTGCTGATTTCCGCCTCACCATTCTTGCCCAATTTACTGGGGTAATACTTGGTACGGTAATACAGATCTTCCCAGTCGGCTTGCTCGATCGAAATAAAATTCACCCATTTCAAAGATCCGAACAGGTTTAATGTAGCGCGGACATTTCCGCCGGTATCTGTTGTTTTTCCCTGGCGGGTCCGCTCCTTCTGCATTGCCACCGGGTTGTAATACTCTATTCCTTCGAGCAGGGTGTAACCGCCCGAATAGGTATTGCCCGGATCATAAATGGGGCTGGTAGGGTTGCGTATAAATGCCTGGTAACAAAGATCATAATTAGCCGGTTTATAGTCACGCATGCTGTAACTCAGGTTATAATCAAGCAATAAAAGATCACCCAGAACTTTCTGCGCAATATTTGTACGGATGAGATATCGGTTCGACACATTATCTTTCAGCAAACCCTGGGCATTATCAGCATAAAAGGTTGTCCGGTGCGAAAAATTCTCTGAGCCTCCGGAGATTGCCAGGTTATGTTTCTGGCTGAATGGCACGGGACGGCTTATCTCTTTAAACCAGTTAACGTTATCACCATAAACATTGATGGCCTTATCAGGTTCGTACAATTCAATTGCCTGGCGGAATTCGCTGGCCGACAGGTTTTTAACTCCGCGCGGTGCGACCTGGGCAGAATACTGTCCGGTATATTCGACTTTGCTCAGGCCTGCTTTGGCCCGCCTGGTTGTAATAATAATTACCCCGTTCGAACCGCGTGTCCCATAGATAGCTGCTGCAGCTCCGTCTTTCAATACGTCGAAAGATTCGATTTCTTCAGCACTGACATTTTTGATATCGGCTCCAACCACTCCATCTATTATAATGAGGGGCCCCTGGCCGGAGGTGAGGGTATTGGTTCCCCGGAGCATAATCCGGTATCCCGCCTGCGGATCGGCACCATCAGGTTTTACAATGGTCAAACCAGCCACTTTCCCCTGAAGCAGGCCCATAGCGTCGCCAAAAGCTCCCCGGTTGAAATCACCCGATTTAACGGTGGCGATGGAGCCGGTAACCTCTTTTTTGGTAGTTGTCCCATAACCGATGACCACAACCCCATCCAATGAATGAACCATTAAATTGAGACGAATATCAATATTCTGCTGGGAACCAACCTGAATTTCAGAGTTTTCATATCCGACGTATGAAAAGACCAGGGTTGCACCCTGTTGTACATTTATCGAATACCTGCCGTAATTATCGGTAACACTTCCTGTTTGGGTGCCTTTAATTGAAACATTAACACCTGGTATAGGATCACTGTTTGCATTATCGCGGACGATTCCCGATATTTTAAGGGTGGGAGCATTTTGGGCAAGAGTAAACTGCCCGATGAAAACCAAAAAAACTAACAGGAGCAAACCCGGAAAGCCGGACCATTTTTTGTTGAACCTCATTATTGTTTTCATATCGAAGGTTTAACTTGTTCAAAATCAAGTGATGACAATTCGGAACGATAAGGAATGGATGTTTGAGCGCCCATTCGTGTGACCGTGATTGCTGCAGCTTTGGCGGCCATTTTTACGGAATCCTGTATTGATTTCCCTTCTGACAGTCCGACACATACCGAACCGCAAAAAGTATCACCGGCGGCAGTCGTGTCGACCGCCTCAACCTTGCCGGCTTCAACAAAGTGGTATTCATTGCATTCCTTGATCAGAGCGCCCTGGGCCCCTAAGGTGATAATTACAATATCCACACCTTTTGCACTGATAATATCGGCCGCTTGCTTTGCTGATTCAATATCCGAGACTTTGATTCCCGAAAGGATCTCCGCTTCACTTTTGTTAGGTATGATAATATACAGGTTTTTAAGCAGGTCGTCCGACAATGCCCTCGCAGGTGCCGGGTTCAAAATAACTTTTACCCCCTTAGTGTGTGCCATTTCAGCGACATACTCCACGGTTTCGATAGGTATTTCGAGTTGCATGAGAACCATGCCGCTTCCTTCAATTTCAGCACCGGCTTTGCTGATATCCGCCGGGGTGAGAAAAGCGTTAGCACCGGAAGCGACCACGATGCAGTTTTCACCATTCGAATCAACAGTTATCAGTGCAACCCCGGAGGGATGTTTCGGATCCGAAAAGATAAAATCAGTTTTGATATTCTCGGCTGTATATAACATAACCGATTGTTTTCCAAAAACATCGTTACCTGTTTTGGCAATTAGCGTAACAGTTCCGCCCATGCGGGCAGCCGCTACTGCCTGATTGGCTCCTTTACCTCCGGGATTCATAAAAAAGGTACCACCCAATATGGTTTCACCTGGAATGGGAAGCCTGTCGGCTTTGATAACCATATCTGTATTGCAACTACCAACCACTACAATTTTTTTTGCTTCCATCTTCGATCCATATTATTTTGAGTAAATATAAAAATTGATTTCAGCAAAAAATATAAATCGCTTGTTTTGCTGACGCATTCCAAGATTTTAGACGAAAATGTGCTGAAAGAATTCGATTAAATCAATCAGAATGTTTTCGGGAAGCTGATTCGGAGGATAGACGCATTTATGCGTCTCTACATCTTATGAATCACCAGTCCGCTGCGGAGTTTGGGTTCAAACCAGGTGGTTTTCGGCGGCATGATGTTGCCTGTGTCGGCAATTTCCATAAGTTGTTTCATCGAAACCGGGTATAAGGCCAGGGCAACTGCCATTTCACCGGAATCAACCCGTTTCTGTAATTCACCAAGGCCCCTGATCCCTCCGACAAAATCGATACGCCTGTCTGTCCTGAGATCCCGGATTCCAAGGATATCCCTGAGTATCAGATCAGAACTGATAGTTACATCCAGAACACCGATG
>JAPLDV010000366.1 GCA_026391235.1 Bacteroidia bacterium
AGATGGCGAAGTTCCTGGCTCACGAACGCGTGGATTACCTGGGGGTTGCATTTGCCGACGAAGGAATCGAAATCCGCCGGGCCGGAATAAATACCCCGGTTATGGTGATGAATCCCGACTTCCAGCAATCCGACCTGATCATCGATCACCATCTGGAGCCTGAAATCTACAACTGGACAGGATTGAACGCCTTCTCGAAAACTATCCGGAATCTGGGACTAAGCCCTTACCCAATTCATCTGAAACTAGATACAGGAATGCACCGGCTTGGATTCGATTATCATGAAACCGAACCTCTGCTGAACTTTCTGAAAAACCATCCGGAACTTTATCTAAAGAGCGTTTTCAGCCATCTGGCAGCCAGTGAAAATCCCGAAAACGATGATTTTACCAATCTTCAGATAAAGAGGTTTACCGAATCCTGCAATCACCTGACCCAACAAATCAGTTACCCGTTCCTGCGCCACATTTTAAATTCTTCCGGAATCGAAAGATTCCCTTATGCCCATTTCGATATGGTCAGGCTCGGAATTGGCCTCTATGGCGTTGGAAACACAGGATTACTGAACCTCAAACCCATCACCACGCTGAAAACAATCATCTCCCAGATTCACGATCTCCCGGCCGGGGAATCAGTAGGATATGGCAGAAGAACCATCCTTGACCAGCCAACGCGCATCGGTGTGATACCCATTGGTTATGCTGATGGTATTGACCGGAGGCTTGGAAATGGCAATTACAAGATGATGGTAAAGGGGATACCCGTATCAACTATTGGTAACATCTGTATGGATATGACCATTATCGATCTCAACGGTACCGAAGCAAACGAAGGAGATGAGGTTGTTGTATTCAGTCAATTGAACCCCGTAACCGGTATTGCTGACATTTTACAGACAATCCCTTATGAGGTGCTGACTTCGATATCCGCACGTGTGAAACGGGTCTACCAGTTCGATTGAATTCAGCCCATTTCGCTGATATGCTCCAGCTTGGCACGGTCTTGAATTTTCAAACGGCGTCCATCCGTTGACAAAATCTCCTCTTCACAAAATTGAGTGAGGGTCCTGATCGCATTGGATGCAGTCATATTCGATAAGCTGGCCAGATCATCCCTCGAAAGATAAGCTTTAATGGTCTTACCGTCGTCTTCAAATCCGTAAGTATTGACCAAAAACAGCAGCGATTCGGCCAGGCGGCCCCGAATGTGCTTTTGAGTAAGGTTAACCGTTCGGGAATGGGATACGCCCAACTCATTGGCGAGTGTTTTCAAAATTTTCAGCATGAGCTCGGGCCGCTTTTTTACCGTGTTCAGCACTTCTTCCCGGGTAAAGAAACAAACAACCGAATCTTCAAGTGCCATGGAAGAAGCCCTGTAGTTTTCATCTGCAAAAAATGCCCTGTACCCGATAAACCCCACCGGCTTTGCCAACCGGATGATTTGCTCGCGCCCTGCTATACCTTCCTTAAAAATTTTAACCTTGCCCTTTGCCAGGCAAAGAACACCATTTGGTTTATCACCCTCCCGGTAAATCAGTTCCCCCTTATGAAAAAAACGCGACGTATGTGAGCGGGTTAATAAATCCTTCTCCTCCTGAGGCAGATCTTTAAATATGGATCCGGGAGTTTCGAGGCAGGTTTGACATGCTTGCAGAATTTCAACCATTAGCAGTTGGATTTTAAGCAAAAGTAAGTCAGCTAACCATGAGCCACAGCCCTTTTTAGTTAAAAAATGTTAATGTCCTGGACCAGGTAGATATTGGGAAATCATGTATATTTGTGTCTATTCACCTATACAACAATATTCTCTTGTGAAAAGATATGTCCTGCTATTCATGTTCATGTGCTCTGCTGTTCTAACCTTCGGGCAGTTGCTAAAGATGACAACAGAGGTCCCGTTTAAACAACAAACCATCACCGACCAGGATACTTATACGAGTGCACTAAAAGGTGGCGGAGACATGATCTGGGGAACTACTTTCAATTGGAAAAACGTTGCTGATCCCAAAGGCTGGACATTACCTGTTGGATGGACCGTGAAAGATAATTTCGAAATAGGTAACCTTTGGGTTTGGAGAAACGACACTCTTAAAGGTATAAACCCGGTAACTGCCCCTTCATGGTTCACAACTGCTTCCGACGGCTTTATCTGCCTGCCTATGGACGAATATAACAGCCTCCCGGGAATTACCTTTTACACTCCTGCTGATGCGTACATCGAAACTCCGCCAATCAACTGCAAGGGCGTTCCGTCTGTGATTGTTAAATTCAACCAGTACTTTAATTATTGCTGCCGCAATTACAACCTCGAAATGCTGGTGACAAACGACGGCGGTGTTCATTGGGCTACCTATGATGCAAAATTTGGAGTTGATGGTAACACATTTACTCCCACCCGCTTCCGAAGCGTTGAGATCAATATCTCTGACATTGCTGCCGGATTTGCTAACGTTCAGATCCGCTTTTATATGCAGGGGCCAACTCACTATTTCTGGATGATCGACGATCTGAGACTCACCGAAGCCTATCCGAATGATTTAGTTCTGGAAGATTACTGGATGGATTTTGATGGCGGTATGGATCCCCTTTCAGGACATATCAATTACTGGCCACAGAGCCAGATGAATATGCCCGGGGCCACTTCCGGAACAGTTGGAAACTACTTCTTCAAAGCTGCGATATTAAACAACGGAATGTCAGATGCAAAAAACGTAAAATTAGGCATCAAAGTTCTAAAAAACGGAATCCAGGTTCACAACGATCAGTCCCTGAGTACCACCTTAAGGCCTCTCCAACGTGATACTCAAAGAATTACCAATCCCTATCTGGCAAAGGAGGTTGGAGATTACCGGTTCGATTATTCTGCTATTTCCGACAATCCTGAAGATGTTCCGATAAATAATACCGTTTCACTATTCTTCACACTTAACGATACACTGGCCCATCGTGCCGACTTCACGGCAGAATCCTCTTCCAATACCGGCGGATGGAAGTATGGTGATAATAAAGGAGATATGGTTGGTGTTGCTTACAACCTGTATGCCCCGGCTGAGATCAACTCCATAACTGCTTACCTGGCTGGTTTTAAAGCTTACCAGGCCCCTCAGTTCCAATTCGTGATGATGAAATCCGTCGGAGGCATATATGAAGAGTGGATTTCTTCAGACGTTATCAATATGGATTCTTCCTATCGTCATATATGGGTTACCCTTCCGGTAATCAAGGACGGTGAAACAGAATTCCTCGACCCAGGCAATTATGCTGCCTGCGTAAGGATGTGGGGAACCGATCCTGGCGATACAACCAATGGATCGAACGGATTATCAGTGGGTTGGGATATGACTACAAAGCCTTCAGGTACCCTGATGTATCTGTCTGCTAAGGACAACTGGTATTCAACCGATAAACTTAATATGATCGGTTTTAACATCAGCGGCTCAGGTATACCGGCATATTCGGCTGCAACTTTTAATGTTGATATGACCAAACATATTGAATCTGGCCATTTTAAACCCGATACAGATTATGTTGACGTATATGGCTCATTTAGTAATTGGACAGGCTCTGTCCACATGACTGACCCTGAGGCTGATGGAATTTATACAATAATCATCAACGGGTTGCCGGTTGGTAAAGTGATTGAATATAAATACCGTATAAACGGTAATTGGAGTACCGCTGAATATCCGAATGGCGGCCCCAACAGGAAATATACTGTTCGCTACTGGAATATATTGAATGATATCTATAATGGAGGAATAACCGCCGGTGTCAATCATAACGGCCTCCTTCCTTCATTCAACGTTTATCCTAACCCCACCAATAGTGCCTTCACTGTTGGGATAACGAACACAGCCCCTTCCGACCTTCAGATTACCCTTACGAATATCCGGGGCCAGGTGGTTTATCTGAACAGAATCACCAACGTAATTAGCCACCGGGAAACCATAGATAGCAAACTAACTAAAGGATTATACTTCCTTTCTGTCAACAACGGCAAAGAAGTAAAAGTTGTGAAAATCGTTGTTCAATAAATCAGTTCAACCTAAATCTTTCTTTTTATATGATGCCTTTAAGCTCCGGAGCAATCCGGGGCTTTTTTTTTGTCCCTGCCACCGAGCCCCTGCTCCTGTTTTCGTCGATTCTTTCGCATGATTTTACAAATCATTATACAACAGACATTTGCGACATTGAAATTCTCATTCCGGGTGTCCCAATGGGATAGCAATTGAGAAATGGAGTAATCACATGGATAATTCCCTGCAAGGGCAAAACCTCAGTAACCTCCGTTGGCAACCTGATAGTTGTTCCGATATGTTGCCCCC
>JAPLDV010000413.1 GCA_026391235.1 Bacteroidia bacterium
AGCGCGTCCATCTTATTAACAATCTCCTTACGCAATTCAATGATCCTTAGAACATCGGGATCTTTTTTGCGCAGCATCCAGGTAAATCGGATGCGTGCGAACCATTTTCGGTTTTCGAACATGTAATGAAGCATATATACCCCGGTAGGAAGAAGTGTAAGCAGATAAGCCAGCCAGATCCACCATGTTTTGAAAATCAGTCCGACAATGAGTGTCTGTAATCCATAGCAAATGGGCATCATCACCACCATGCTCAGAACGAACGCTCCTGTAGACCGGAACTGCGTATCCTTGAACAATTTGTGCGAGAGCCATTCAGGAATTCGGAACAGATGATAATTATTGATCAGGGCGTAAAGATGAAGCGGAAAACCGATGGCTACCACAAGAGTATTCAGGAACAATTTGAAAAAACCGTAGGGGCTATTTGCAGGAATATGATCGCGGAAGTTGTTGTTCTTCACCAGTTTCCAGTATTCCATGACCAGGCTGTTCATTTGTGCTATTTCTTCCGGATGGCTCTCCCGAAGGTTGCCAATCATTTGAATCATAGCCTTGTCGCCATCAAATTTATCGAAGAGGGTTTTGCCGGGAAGGTTTTTAAGCATGCGGTACCGCGGACCGTAAATGGTTCGTAAATCCATCACCATATAATAGATATCCTCCCATGGAATCTCAATCATATGTGGCTCAATATGAATACGGATCCGGTTGTTCAGCTCTTTCATTGCTTTCTGCGGGTCCTGCCGGTACAGATCCTTCAGGTCGGTAATGGTTATCGGATCAGCATAACTGACAGTAAGCCGGCCTCTCACGTTCTCATAATTCGAATAGTCGATACCCGTGGGTATAATCTTAAGTCCCAGCTTAAAATCGCACTGATCTTCAGCTTCAAATGCAATTCTGGCCAGGCCTTTTTTCAGAGGCCTGAAAAAACGCTTATCGCTATGGTTGCCCTCGGGAAACAGGCATAATGTGTGCCCGGTGCTAAGTATTTCGGTGCAGCGGTCGAAAACTTCATTGTTTTTCTGAAGACTTCTGAATCCATCGCGGATGCGGTAAACCGGTAACATCTTGAGGAAATTCAATAATCTGGCAATGAATTTGCTTTTAAAAATATCGGCCCTGGCCAGAAAAATGGGCTGTTGCGGAAGTGTCGAAACAAACACGAGTGCATCCATCAGAGCGTTCTGATGATTCGGGGCAAAAACGAGAGGATCGTTGGGTTGGAATTTATGGAGGCCTCGGACTTCGGTGCGGCGATAAAAAATATATTTAAAAGTAAAACTGACCCATAATCGGACAGCATAATAACCCCGTGAGAAATTTTCAATTTTTTTCATTTGTAACTTATTTACTGGTGCGTGTCAAAATTGCTTTGTACTCAGGTAACTTGGGTGACGGGTCGTTGCGACCAGAATCCGGCCAGGATCAATCCGGAAATGATGTGCCATATGCCCCACCAGGCAGCGATAAATGCCATTCCACCCAAATCGAGATCCGGCGGAAATATTTTTGGATTAAATATCAGGATAAGCCCTAATGCGGAATTCTGGATACCGGTTTCGAGGGAAATAGCGCGAATATCTTTAACGGGCCGCTTCATTATTTTGGCAAACGACCACCCCGTGAACAGTCCCAATGCATTATGAATGAGGACAATCACGAAAATCGGTGGAATGTAATTCAGAAAATGGTCGAAATTACTGGCAAAAGCCATAATGATGAAGGCTATAAAAGCCAGGAAGGAAAATATACGGATCGGTTTTATAATTTTTTTAGCCATTCCGGGGAAATACCTGTTGAACAGGATTCCCAGAGAGATGGGGATTCCCATAAGTATGATCACAGTGATAAACATTTGCAGCGGGTCAATTTCAAGGGGGCGCAGGAGGGGAGAGGATTTGATGTATAAGGATCCCCAGAGAGCGAAATTAGCCGGTGTCAGGATGATTGCAGCGATCGTTGCGAAGGCAGTCATGCTGACTGAAAGTGCCACGTTACCTTTGGCCAGTGAAGAGATAAAGTTGCTTACCATTCCGCCCGGGCAGGCTGCTACCAGGATCATACCGAGTGCCACGGCCGGTGATGGATTGATGATTTTAACCAGCAGAAAAGTGACAGCCGGAAGCAGCACAAATTGTGATATCATTCCGGTAATCAATGATTTAGGCTTAGCTATTATCTCTTGAAATTGTTTGTAGTTAAGGTCCAGCGCAATGCCAAACATAATGAATGCGATGGTCAGGTTCATGATGAACAAACCTGTGGGACTGAAATTCAGGCGGATAGAATCGAGAATTTCCAGGTTGTTGAACATCTGGCTTTACATATTGGCTATTTTCCGAAGGCTGGGTATATCGAGCAAACTGATTTTCCGGCCATGGAGATCGATCAGGCTATCCAGTTTGAACTCGCTGAGCAGGCGTATAACCGATTCGGTGGCTGTGCCAACCATATTGGCCATTTCTTCCCGGGTAAGTGAAATCTGAAGAATCTTGCTTTCATCGAGACCAAAGGTATCCATCAAAAGCAGGAGGATTTCCGCTAACCTTTCCCTGACAGTTTTCTGAGCAATATCGGTGATAAAATTATTGGCTTCGCCGAGTTCGCGGCAGGTGAGCTGCATGAGCTGCATGGAGAAGGCGGCATTTTCTTTGACCAGCTGGAAGAGGTTTTCAGAGGGGATGAAACAGAGTATGGAATCTTCGATAACTTTGGCTGTAGTGCAGGCGAGTTCTTTGCTGAGAACCGAACGGAACCCGAAGATATCACCGGTTTTGCCAAAACGGATGATCTGTTCCTTGCCATCGATACCGGTTTTGTAAATTTTGACGACACCACTCTGAACGCAATAGAATCCATTAATACGGTGGCCTTCATGGTAAATGATGTTGCCTCTCTTATACAGGCTGCACCCTTTGCCATAGTGTACCGACTCGAGCTGATCCGGGGTCAGGTCCTTAAAGATGGAATGACCTTTAATTATGCAGTCGTCACAAACCGGAACGTGTGGAATGCTTTTCATGCACGCAAAGATAGAAAAATTCGACAAGCGGTTTATAATTATGTAACTAAATAAATATGTTCAATTATTCAATCTTTTCGTTGTATCTTAGGAGAAAAAGAAGGAAATGGAAAAGCAGATATCGGTGGTATGGAAGGGCAGCATGGCTTTTGAAGCTCAGATTGATGGCTATAAACTGATGATGGATGCCACTCCTGCCACGGGCGGGCAGCACCAGGGACCCACGCCCAAGCCGTTACTGATGGCTTCACTGGGAGGCTGCACCGGTATGGATGTGATCTCGCTGGCCCGGAAGATGAGGCAGGAAGTGGAATCTTTGGAAATTATCCTGAAAGGTTCGATAACAGACGAGCACCCGATGCATTACGAGGCGATTCACCTGATTTACGAATTTACGGGCAGGGAGCTCGACGCAGAAAAACTGCAAAAGGCCGTGGACCTCAGTCAGGAGAAATACTGCGGGGTCGTAGCTACCCTCAAAAGGGCGGTGGGGATAACGTACGAAATTCTTATTAAGTAATTATGCTCCCTTCGGTCGCTAATTATGCTCCCTTCGGTCGCTAATTATGCTCCCTTCGGTCGCTAACTAGGCTCGCTGCGCTCGCTAATTGGGCGCCCTGCGGGCGCTATGGATGCACGGGGGAAACCCTTAGCGAGGCGTAAGCCGAGCCAATTAGCGAGCGCAGCGAGCATAGTTAGTGAGCGAAGCGAACCAATTAGCGTAGCGAAGCGGAGCATAATTATTTACAACGAGCTGGTGAACTGCCGCAGGAATCGTACGTCGTTCTCAAAGAGCAGCCTGATATCCTTAATCCCGAATTTCAGCAGGGCGATACGCTCGATTCCCATGCCAAAGGCAAAGCCGGTGTATTCCTGGCTGTCGATGCCCACGTTATCCAGCACATTCGGATCTACCATGCCGCAACCGAGGATTTCGAGCCAGCCTGTATATTTGCACATATTGCAGCCTTTTCCGCCGCAAAGGGTGCAGGAAACATCCATTTCGGCCGAAGGTTCGGTGAACGGGAAAAATGAGGGGCGGAGGCGTATCTGCGTATCCTTGCCGAACATCTCCTTGGAGAAAAAGAGGAGGGTTTGTTTCAGGTCGGCGAACGACACGTTTTTATCGATATAAAGGCCTTCCACCTGGTGAAAGATGCAGTGTGAGCGGGCAGAGATGGCTTCGTTGCGGAATACGCGGCCGGGGCTGATGGTGCGGATCGGCGGTTTTTGCTTTTCCATTACCCGCACCTGCACTGACGAGGTGTGGGTACGGAGGAGAATATCAGGGTCCGACTCGATGAAAAAGGTATCCTGCATATCGCGGGCCGGGTGTTCGGGCGGGAAGTTCAGTGCCGAGAACACATGCCAGTCGTCCTCGATTTCCGGGCCGGTGGAGATGGTGAATCCCAGGCGGCCGAAAATATCGATGATCTCATTTCTGACGAGCGAAACCGGATGGCGCGATCCCAGCGGCATCGGGTCGCCGGGGAGGGTAAGATCGAGGGTGCGGTCGACCTTGAAGGTCGTTTTCAGCTTCTCCTGAATTTCCTTCAGCTTATTGATCGCCTGAGTCTTGAGAACATTCAGCTCCTGTCCGACTGCCCGTTTATCCTGGGGCGGCACCTCCTTGAACTGGTCCAACAGGAGGGTGATTTCGCCGCGCTTACCGAAGAGGTGCACGCGGAATTCTTCGGCAACGGTGGCGCTTTCGGTGTCGAAGGACTGTACTTCGGCGATCAGTTGTTTAATTTGGTCAAGCATTTTTATCCAATTAGATTATCAATTGTTTGGTTGATCCACCTCACCCCAACCCCTCTCCCGCGCTCGCAAGCTCACGGGAGAGGGGCTAGAGCTCTTGCCTGATACCTGATACCCGATACCCGATACCCGATACCTGTTTATTTAACTACCTGAACGGAAAGGATCTTCACATCGGTGACCGGCTTGGTGGCGGTGCAGGGAACGAGGGCGATTTTGTCGACGATATCCAGGCCCTGGGTGACTTCGCCGTACACGGTATAGGTATAATCGAGGTGAGGGGTACCGCCGATGGTGGTATACACTTTACGCTGTTCCTCGGTGAATTTCGGATGGCGGCCGGTTTGTTCCAGCTGATCGAGCTGGGCGGCTGTAAATTTCTCGCCTACAACGATATAGAATTGTGATCCCGAGGAAGCTTTTTGGGGGTTATCGGTGCGGGCAGCGGCGAGGGCGCCTTTTTTGTGCCACCGGTTTGGACGGAATTCGGCCGGGATGGTACCGAGCTGCGGTCCGGGCTTGCTGGCGCGGGTGGTTGGGTCGCCGCCCTGGATCATGAAGTTTGGGATTACGCGGTGGAAGATGATACCCTCATAGAACTTCTCGTTCACCAGTTTGATAAAATTATCCCGGTGGCCGGGGGTATCATCATAGAGGACGATTGTGATATCCCCCATGGAGGTTTTCATTTTGACCTTTGTTGACTGGGCCTGGTTTTCGCTGAGCATACTGAGAGTAATGAGTGCGGTTAATACTAAGGCAATTCGTTTCATAGCGGTAAAATTTAGGCGTGCAAGTTAGCAAAAAACCAAACAGGCGATTTTGGAGGTTTCCGTAAAATTTCTACTTTTGCCTTGCCGAGATATTAGCTCAGCTGGTTTAGAGCGCTTGCTTGACAGGCAAGAGGTCACTGGTTCGAATCCAGTATGTCTCACCAAGATAATCAAGGAGTTAGCACATCGCTAACTCCTTCTTTTTTTAGGCGGTTTAAACATAGTGTAAACACCAGGACTTTCTCTACCTTGCACTAAATCAGCGAAATTTCAGATTCAGATGCTTCACAAGGATATCGCTGAACCCTCCGGCAATTCATATTTCCTGAAAAATTCGTGTCCAAATTCGTATATCGTGATAGGGCGGGGTAGGGTCACTGACGTAACAGGCGGAGCCTGGTAACAAAATTGGAG
>JAPLDV010000055.1 GCA_026391235.1 Bacteroidia bacterium
GAACCATCCTTGTGAATACTAATCCACAAGATACGGGAGCAAAGAAAAGCCTTGATGAAAAAATTAAGAAAATAGAATCGCGGGCATCTTCCGATCCTTCAGCACAGGTTATACTTGCAGACGCGAACCTTAGCGTTGGCGACACATTAAAAGCGCGTCAGGCTATTAACAAGGCACTTAGGATTAGACCAGGCCTTATTTCTGCACAAAAGCTCAGCAGAAGGATCGGTAATAGATGAGTAATATCACTTTGTATGACAATGGTTATTAGTTTAATCAGAATGATGAAGTTTCAACTGTTTTATTTTCGATGGCTATGAGTCAACAAAAAATCATCCGGCAAGCGGATAAGGTTCAGGGCAATCTGCTGAAGAGTGTTCCTTTAAAAACGATCTTAACTGCTCATGATCAGTCATATATGCAATGGCAAAATTTAATTGGGAACCATGGATCAATGCGCCGTTCAGGCTATCAGGATATCCGGGCTATGGCCGGAATAGGTCAGCCGAAGGTTGGCAGCAGTGCAATCAGTACTCTGGAGAACGATGACGACTCGGTCGTTGAAACATGTGCACCCTCCATCATGACCGAATATGCCATTGAAACACCGAACCCCCAATTTGTTGCTGTTCCTCTTACTGCCGATAAAGTACAGGATGCCATCAGGTACAACAGGATCAAACTGGGCACTGCTAATGCCGCCCTGATCGGAACCCTGCGGGATGTTCTGGGAATTAGCAGAACCCCGGCTGTCATTGATGAGGATTTCGTCAATGCCGTTGGACGGTGGCAAGCGGAGCAAAATCTGGAACAGGATGGAAAACTGGGGCCTGATACCGCGGCTCCTCTATTTCGTGAATTGCGGGCGGAAGGATTGACTAACGAATCAAGATCTCTCGCGAGTCTTATCCGGCGAGGCCGTGTTAAAACCGGTCCAACCTATAACCCGCACGGGGTACTCACCCCCACTGCATCGGGTGTCACCAAGAGTGTGCCGTTCGCCTTTACCGCCGAGTTCGATCATGATCCTGTCAACGGGATATGGGCTTCGTGCTGCGAAACTCGTCAGAAAATCCGATGGAATGCCGCGGCTGCAACGAGCTTCACCGCGATAACAGGGTTGCCCAGGCCGCATGCCGGTTTCCCGGCGGCCCATCCTGCCGACACCTGGATCGAAGATCGAAATTCGGGAGATACCATCCGCTACGGTCATCGTCGATCATTCGGCGGCGGGGTGGCAGGAAACCGGTTCGTGAATGGGAGAGGTGCTCTATCCCAAGCCAGCGGCATAAAGTACGAAGGTCACGATACCCCTACCGGCCCCTCTACGATGGCAGGCCAATGGCGGTTCAGGGTTTCTGTCGTTGACGTGTGTAATGAGAATAAGCAAATCGGTGGAACCGACAACATTACCATCAACTGGTAAAGTAAAAATGAAACAGATAGAACTCAGCTTAGTTGCAATCGACAAGGTGTTCATTTTGAAGATCGTTAATCCATCCACCGCACCTGTCAGAATCTGGAGTACAAGGTTTTCATCAGGTTACGCCTCTTTTTGCTTTCAGGTTACTGCGGAAAATGGGAATCAATGCTTCATCAGGAGAAAACCGGCAATTTGGACAGTAAATATGCCAGACGTGGTCTCGATTCAGGCTGGCCAGGCTCACATTGAAAAATTCGAGCTTGCCGATGGTACCTGGGATCTAAGTCAATGCCTTTTCAACCAACAATCTGAAATCGATTTATGTGCCGTATTAGAGATTTTTCCTGACGAGAACACCGTTTTATTCGATGTCATCCAAGGTCGATATGAGTCAAATAGACTCCACATAACTTCAAATTTCATAAACATATAAATGCCAACCGGATACACACGCAGCCCGAAACTCTTAAAAGGGGCATTAGTCAAGCTTGGGGAAGGATTCCTGGGGCCGATACCTAATATCATTGTTTTTCAGTATAACCCTGAAAAACTTAGCAGGCAGTTTACCTCCTCCGTTGCGGGGCAAAATAGCCAGGTGAATTCGGATGCTGCTACGACGGGTGAGCCCTTCGATCCCCAGGAATCGTTTACAATTACTCTTGAACTGGATGCTGCAGATGCCCTCGAGAATCCGGAAACCCATCCGGTTGCAGCGGTCTCCGGTGTTGCTGACCGTATCGCTGCCATGGAAATGCTGGTATATCCTGTTGCATCAGATGATATTATCACCAGTTTGACGAATGCCATCGGTTTGACTAGCGAGGAGGTTCCAAGAAGCAGAGTCCCGGTCGTGCTATTTATCTGGGGACCCGGACGGATACTCCCGGTTAGAATAACCAGTTTTTCCATTGATGAGCAGGCATTTTCCCCCTTGCTTTTCCCTGTACAGGCCACGGTGACCCTTGGCTTGAAAGTACTCAAATTGGAATCATTTCCGGCTCTTACTGCGAACCGGACACTGGCAGAAGACATTGCGGTTATGTCATATAAATACACCAAGGGGTTGAGGGAAATTTTAGCCCGCGCTAATCTTGCCAACAGCGCCGAATCCATTTTAGCCATGTTACCCTTTTAACCTGATATTATGTTTGACGATAAAAGCAGATATAAGAAACTACCACCTTACGAGGTAAACGACCGGAGGGGAAGGAAAGTGACCGTTGTTCCGGTGCCGCCTGCTCCCGAACAGTCTCCCCTGGGCAGGCACCTGATGAAGCAGGGCCAAAGGCTGGATCACCTTGCCAAACAATACCTGGATGACCCGGCCGGGTACTGGCGCATCTGCGAAATCAACGGAGTGATGCTGCCGGAAGAACTTTCAGGGGAAAGAGAAATTATTATTCCCGTAAGAACCCGCACAAAATGAGATCAGCCATTGCCATTGCGGTAAACGGACAAAATGATGCTGAACTGACGCAGGCAGTCTCCATTGAAGTATCGGAGCAGGCAGGTCAGGCAAGCACGTTCAGCCTTCGCTATGGGCTCGATATACTGCAAGGCGATCTCCCTTTTCTGACAGACTCCCGTCTGGATGCCGGATCAAATATTTCAGTTTTGATAAACATTGATAATAGCGCTCATTGCCTGGTGAAGGGTCCGGTTCAGGGCCAGAACATACACCTGGAACATGGCGGTGCAGGCTCGACCGTAGATGTCAGAGGATCGGATACCTCAATTAAAATGGACCGGGAAAGCCGTTCCGCTGTATGGAAGGATGTTGCCGACAGCGACGCCGTTCAAACCATCCTTTCAACTTACGGGTATGTACCGGATGTGGAAACCACCACCGCGGGCCATTATGAAAATAAACATACCCTCATCCAGAGGGAGAGCGACCTCGCTTTTATCCGTCGGCTGGCCAAGCGAAACGGATTCTATTTCTGGATAACCTGTGATTCCACGGGAGCTGAGACCGCCCATTTCAGGCGGCCGCAACTGGGTGGTACGCCTGCCACACAACTGGTCATCAACCTTGCCTCCCCAACTTTGGCTACCCTGGATATCAACTGGGACGTAGAGCGGCCAACGAGCATAGCAGGGGTGCAGCTTGACCTGAATGCAAAGACCGACATCGATCTTTCGGTCCAAAAAACGCCGCAAACCATTCTTGGAGATGTTGGCCTGATCGACATCACGGGAGATACCCGGTCGGTCCACCTGTCAGCTCCGGCCAACGATGCCGGCGATCTTCAATCGAGGGGCGAAGGGGCGCTTATCGAGGCCGACTGGTTCATCCAGGCCAACTGCCGGACAACGGCAGCCGAGCTGGGTGCGATCATCAGGCCGCACACCATCGTTGAACTGCGTGGAGCAGGCAGCCGGCACAGCGGTAAGTATTTTGTTTCAGGTGTTACTCACACAATCAACCCTACTGAACATAAAATGGATATTCAACTGATACGCAATGGCTGGGGAAGTTAACAGCAATAGTTCACAGACCGATCAATTGATCGACTGGATCCGCAACCGCTATTTCGGGAAATACCGCGGGTTGGTGACCGATAATAATGATCCCACGGTTAGGGGTAGAATTAAGGTCCAGGTTCCTGCGGTGCTGGGCGACCTGGAAAGCTGGGCCATGCCCTGCCTGCCATACTCCGGCAACAGGATGGGCTCCTATGCCATCCCGGAAGTTGGGGCCGGAGTTTGGGTCGAGTTTGAAGCAGGTGATGCCTCCTATCCCATCTGGAGCGGGGGTTTCTGGGCAGACAACGAACTCCCGCAGAACGAGCAGGGTACAACCGCATCACCCGGTTTGAAGATATTCCGAACCAGCGAGGGCCTGATGGCCACTTTTGACGATACAAGCAAGGTGATAACCCTTAGCGATCAGAACGGCAGCAATATCCTTACCATCGACGCACAACAGGGTAAGATCAGAATCAGTGCAAATCTGAAAGTGGTTGTTGAGGCACCGCAGATCGAACTGGTTGAAAATTCCACCCATCCCCTGGTCTTCGGAGATAATTTACTCACATATCTCACCCAGTTGGTTACCATTTATAATACACATATGCACCCGGGAGAGTTAGCCCTTGGTGTTCTTCCGGTCACCCCGGCGCCACCGGTTGCGCCCATGACTCCGCCAACACCCAGCCTATTATCTTTTAAGGTAAAAACAGGATAAATAACTTACTATGGCACTGATTGCAGGAACATTCACAAACAACTATAGCGGGAGTATGGCAGAAGCCATCGAGAATGCCTTTAAAAGCGAGTGGCCCAATATAATGGGAACTCCTGCCCCGGCAACAGACGCGCAAATGAAGCTATTATGTATCGCTATTGCTCAGGGTGTTATCAGACACCTGGTAAACCATCCCGAAGCTTTTGACATTAATGTAAACATAAGTGGAACCAATTATCCCGCAACTGTAAGCATTATCCCCGATGATACGCTGTATCCCTGATTGCCAGATTAAACCATCATGAAATGAGCACACCCATGAAAGCAATAAAATACCCCTTCGGCATTGATCGCGGATTTGGGACCATGGCTGCAGAGAATGACTTTGCAGAACATGTAAAGCAAAT
>JAPLDV010000355.1 GCA_026391235.1 Bacteroidia bacterium
AATGAACATCATTTGTGGCGATCAGGTCAACTCCGTGTTTCCGCGCCAGCTTAACCATAACCGGGTTAACCTGTTTCTGTTCGGGATGCCCGTGATCCTGCAGTTCAATATAGAAATCTTCACCGAACATGTTTTTATACCGGAGCAAAACCTCTTCAGCTGCATTCTCGCTGATCCGGGCTGCACGGGGAAGTTCACCGGCCAGGCAAGAAGTGCAGGCAATCAGATCTTCATGATACCGGTGCAGCAATTCCCAGTCGATCCGGGGTTTGTAATAAAACCCTTCGAGCCAGGCCATGGAGACCATCTTAATCAGATTATGGTAACCGTTCAGGTTTTTAGCCAACAGAACTAGGTGGAACCGGCTCCGGTCCTCTACATCCGATTTGTCTTTTCTTCCTTTCGGTGCCAGATACACTTCACACCCAAGGATAGGCTTGAGGTTTTTTGCCCGGGCTATATCGAAAAAGTGTTTAGCTCCGAACATGTTTCCGTGATCGGTAATTGCAACCGCTGGCATTCCCAGAGATACGGCCCGATCCATCAAACCCTCGATCGGAGTGGCTCCGTCGAGAATGGAATATTGAGTGTGGAGATGAAGATGTACAAAAGGATTCATTGGGGGCTAAATTAGCCAGTATTGTCCCTCCTGATCGCTGTGTTTAAAACTCTTTTAAAAGTTAAATACTTTTGGAGAACAGGATATTAAGTGTATCTTTGCGCCACAAAATTTTTTAAAGATCTAATTATCAGTAAGCATGCCAGCAAAAATCAGATTAGCCAGACACGGGAAAAAATCCCGTCCGTACTACTTCATCGTAGTTGCGGATAGCAGGGCACCACGGGATGGTAAGTTCATTGAAAGGATTGGTAATTACAATCCTGTCACGAATCCTGCTACCATTGAAATTGACTTTGACAAGGCATTATCATGGTTGCAAAAAGGTGCGCTGCCGACTGATACCGTACGTTCATTATTGCTACAGCGCGGGGTTCTCTATAAGAATCACCTGCTTAAGGGTGTTGCAAAAGGAGCTCTTACCGAAGATCAGGTTGAACAGAAATTCCAGGAATGGGTCGCCGCAAGCGAACAGAAACTGAAAAACGCCGCCAGTAAAAAGGATGCCGACAAGCGCGACGATGTGAAAAGCCGTTTCGCTGCCGAAACAAAAGTTAAAGAAACACGCGCAGCCGCTTCGGCAAAGAAAAATGCCAAAGAAGTTGCTGCTGCTCATGCCGCTGAAGAACCCATCCAGGTAACTCTGGCAAAACCGCCTCAAGAAGCCCCGGCAGAATCATAAACGCTGTACCTTCCTTCAACGATTAAAAACTGCCTGGTCTCCTGGCAGTTTTTTTGTAACTTGATGTATTAGACGTTTATAAACGTCTCTATATAACTCTTTGTAAACTCCAGATAATCAATGTGATTCATAAGGCCCTATTTTCATGGTTTCTCATTCAGATGCCGTATGCCACCCGTGCGCCCGGATTCACACCCACACCCACACTCACACCCCCTTTTTCCCCCCCGCGACCTTGTCATTCCCGCGGAGGCGGGAACCGCTTGACGCTGCACCGAGGCAATTGAATACGTCCCCTCGGGGGATGACAGGTGCTGCTGAGGGCATT
>JAPLDV010000077.1 GCA_026391235.1 Bacteroidia bacterium
CGACATTACATAATATTAATAACTTCCCTGATCCTGCCGGGCTTCCTTCCGGCACCCGATCTGCCTCCGGGTGGCAGTTCATTTTCGCTGCTTGAAAAGATCAGGGAGGAAATCATTAAAAAGGACAAAACGCAATTCCTGCTCAAATACAACCGCTTCAAGAAAACGTTGGCCAAATTTGAATCCAGCAACAATTGGAAGGAATATAACAAGTTCGGTTACATAGGGAAATACCAGTTTGGGCGGAGTGCTCTGGATGCCACTGGATATGGTAATATTTCGCTGGAGTCATTCAAAATAAACCCGGCATCCTTTTCTGAGCAGGAACAGGAAAAAGCCATGGATATATTATTGAAAATCAACGAAACAGTTATGAAAAAATCGATCAATAAATTTGTTGGTCTGGTTTTACTCGATTCGATCCGGATAACCCGGCCGGGCATCCTCGCTGCAGCTCATCTGGCTGGTCCGGCAAATGTTAAAGAATTCCTGGAGTCCTTTGGAGAAAAGAATGTAAAAGACCGGATGGGGACCCATGTCTCAGATTACCTCTATCACTTTTCAAGGTAATATCCCATCGTAATAACTTCTTCCGCGAGTCCCATTTTTATACTATTTTTGCCGGCAACCGGGACTTGTTATGAATCAGAAACCATCAATACCTAAAGGAACGCGCGATTTCGGGCCAGTACCGATGATGCGCCGGAATTATCTTTTCAATTCGATACGCTCCGTATTTCAACTGTATGGATATCTTCCCATTGAAACACCGGCAATGGAAACTCTGGATACCCTGATGGGAAAATATGGCGAAGAAGGCGATAAGCTGGTATTCAAGATCCTGAACTCAGGTGATTTTGCCAGCGGAATGAAAACAGAATTGCTACAAAACCTTATTCAGGATCCGGATAATTCACCCCATATTAGCCGTACAATAGCATCCCAGGTTTCTGAAAAGGCCTTGCGGTATGACCTCACCGTTCCATTTGCCCGGTTTGTGGTTCAACACAGGGATGAAATCAGCTTTCCTTTTAAACGGTATCAGATTCAACCGGTCTGGCGTGCTGATCGCCCCCAGAAAGGCAGGTACCGGGAGTTTTACCAGTGTGATGTGGATGTGATCGGTAGCAATTCTCTTCTCAATGAAGCTGAACTTATCAGCATCATTGACGATGTTTTCAGCAAGCTGGGGCTGAATATCCTAATCAAGATTAACAACAGGAAAATCCTGGCCGGACTCGCTGAAGTTTCAGGATTGGGTGACAGCATTACGGATTTCACTGTCACTTTGGATAAACTGGACAAAATAGGTTTGGAACAGGTTAAGGAAGAATGGATTTCAAAGGGTATTTCGATCGAGTCCATCGAAAAGCTCACCCTGATCATTGGCCTCATGGATTCCAACACTAAAAAAATATCAGCTCTCAAAGATTTTCTGAAATCTTCAGCGGTCGGGATGAGGGGTCTTGAAGAAGTCGAAACCCTCATGATGACTGTAAATGGGTTTACTCTTAAATCATCGGTGGAAATTGATCTCACACTGGCTCGTGGCCTCAATTATTATACCGGTGCCATCATTGGCTAAAATCAAGAAACAGCTTCAGTATGCTGACCAAAATCATATCCCGGTCGTGGTGATGATCGGTGAAACGGAACGGAATGCAGGCACGGCGGTGATTAAGATCATGTCATCAGGAGAGCAGATAAATGTTCCTTTTTCTAATCTGACCAACGAAATCCGGAAAATCATCTGAATTCATGAGAACACATCTGATCAGCCCAAAGAGACTAAGTTTGGGGATTATCCGTGAAATCATCCGTGAACCCACCCAACTTGTTTTGTCGGAGGAAGCCAGAAAACAAATTGTCCGGTGCAGAGAATACCTCGACCGAAAGATTGCCTCCGGTTCCGATCCGATATATGGGGTTACCACCGGATTCGGAGCTCTTCACAACAAAATTATCCCGGTTAAGGATCTGCGCACCCTTCAGCTCAACCTGGTGAGATCCCATGCTTGCGGTACCGGGGAACCTGTTCCCAGGGAGATTGTCAGGATCATGCTGTTGCTTAAAATTCAGTCGCTTTCGTATGGACATTCCGGGGTGCAGCTATTGACTGTCCTACGCCTCATGGATTTTTTCAATTATGATATCCTTCCGGTAGTTTACCAGCAAGGTTCATTGGGCGCATCCGGTGACCTGGCTCCATTGGCACACTTGTCGCTCCCGCTGATTGGAGAAGGTGAAGTATGGGAGAATGACAACAAAGTTCCTGCTGAAGTCCTGCTTCGAAAATTCGACCTTGATCCGGTTGAACTGCAGGCTAAGGAAGGTCTTGCATTGCTTAATGGCACACAGTTTATGAGTGCTTATGGCGTGTGGAGCCTGATCAAAGGATTTCATCTCTATTCATGGGCCAATCTGATCGGAGCCTTATCCCTCGATGCTTTTAACGGGCGCATTGAACCCTTTAATCCAATGATCCAGGAAATCCGCCCACACCCAGGTCAGATTGATGCCGCACGGCAAATATCTAACTACCTGAATGATAGTGAATTAATCCACAGAAGAAAAACTCAGGTCCAGGATCCTTATTCTTTCAGATGTATTCCGCAGGTTCATGGGGCAACCAAGGATGCCCTGGATTATGCGGCTTCGGTTTTTTCCAGAGAGATAAATGCAGTTACGGATAATCCGACCATTTTCCCTGAACAGGATATGGTTATCTCGGCCGGGAATTTTCACGGGCAGCCATTGGCCATTGCTTTTGATCTTACTCGTGGTCCGATGGGTCATGGTTCAAAACATCATAGATTGCAAGGATCAATTGGATCTGGTACAACTCCAGGTCGTGTACTTCCTGGGAAGAAAATGCCAGGTCGTTTAGGTATG
>JAPLDV010000227.1 GCA_026391235.1 Bacteroidia bacterium
GTCGTCATCTTCGGCCATGACTCGATGGGCATGGAAACCGCTCTCCAGCACATAATACCCACAAGAAATTCTTTTGGAATTGAAATTGCCCGCCTGGATATGAAGCTCCTGGCAGATATGCTTCGCAAGAAAGCTTATGACCCCGAAGAACTGAAAGCTCTCAGGAATTGGATCGATACGGGTTTCGGAAAAGTCGAACTGACAACTACAGAAGATAACCAAAGGTTCAATGATAGCCTGGCTATGTACCTGATCACAAGGAACCTGATCACCGATCTGGATGGAATCGGAGGAGGCTTTATGTCACAACTCGAATGGGGATCGGATCTTCGTGGAACACCCCTGCCAGTGGCCGATGCAATGGAATCTATCTTTAATTCGACTTTTGATCATAACGGACCAAAACCGGCATTGCCTTTTGCAACTGAAGCGGATATGCAGGGATTGCTTACCATGGTCTTCTATACCTACCTGTCGGGAGGGAACCCTCCGCTTTTCATGGATTTTCGTAAAGTGTGGGAACCCTGGGAAATAGGTTTGCTCTCAAAGAAATTAAATCTGAGACTTCCCGATGGAGCCAAATGGGCCACAAGGGGATTTGTAGATGGGAACAATAGCGGGTCCGCCTCCTTTAACTGGGCAGGATTTCCCGGTGAGCCTGCGAAATCAGTTACGCCGCGCATTACATTTCCGCTGGCTGATCCCGATTATTTCCCGGGCATGGGAAATTCAGTAACTTTTCTTACTCCCGGCGGAATCCGTGGTATAGCCGGTCGCCTGGCTTACAGTGTTTTGTCGGGCATGTTTTCAATGATTTGGGACGAAGCCGAAACTGTTGAGCTTCCGGCTACTCTGGCAAATGCAGTTTGCAATAAAACCAATGCCACCTGGCCCCATACCTTCATTACACCCGATTTTGCCTCCATGGCTGAATATAAGCACTATGCACCAGCCAATCATTTACACATGACCTGGAATCTCCCGGTGGCCCGACTGCAATTCTGGATGGATCTCGCCAACGTTCTTTCTGTAACCCCTTGGCAGGCCAAACCATCATTCCGGGAAAATATTGACAGGCCACTTCCGCTGTTGTATCTACTCAACGGAGGTGAAAACCAAACCAAGATTCTCCGAAAAGCTTAACAAAAACAACTATGAAACCCCAAATACTCTCTTTTGCATTCCTCTTCTGCCTATTGCCTGTTATCAATTGCTTTTCTCAGACAGAGACTTTTCCCGAACCTCCCACTTTTAAAGGGTATAAAGGAATACCGGGTAGAGTATCGAAGTATAACAACTTCAATTACCTGGATATACGCGATGAAGTCGGGAAAAACAACCGCCAGGCCATGGGCCATTATTGGGAGATTGCTTACACTTATGATTCCGTATTCAGGCAAAAAAGAAAGTTTAAGGACTTCGTTTTAAACCAGATTGTTGAAAAAAACGGTACTGTATTTTATCAGGATACGCTGCAGGTCCATTTTGTAATACCTTCCGATGCAGGTAATATCTGGGGACGATTGGTACTAAACAATGATAAATCATATCGGTTAAGACTGATCAGGGAAGTTCCCTTTGTTAACAAAATTGAGTTCGACACTAAACAGGTTGCCGTTTATGAGAAATACGTTGACTCAATCGCTTTGCCACCACGCATTAACTACCTGCCTAAATCAGTGATTACCCGCGCTCAGCATAGTAAATATGACCACCAGGAGTTTACCTGGAATATTAAGGACACCCTGTTCCGGCAAAAGACTATGGGACCCTTTTGGGAACTGAAGATTGATGTAAGGAATAGTAAAAACCTGGTGGATAAGCAGATCTCTTCGGTTGAAATTCTCGAAAGTTATTATCGCGCATGTGTTAAGGCAGGCGGGAAAATTATCAAAAGCCGTCCCAGAGAATTGCTCTTTACCTTACCGATGACCAAATCTACTCTTTGGTGCCGTATAACAGTATCACTTGATGGAGTCTATTTTGTACGCGTTTTGATTGAAGCGGATCTGGATAAAACCATTCCGGAAAAATTGGTAAGTGCTCCGTCTAATCCGGTGGATTCACTCCGGGGTAAAATCGACTGATAGTAACAGAGGCTTAATCTGGTGTCAATGGATGGATTTATGTCTGATTGCAGGGCCAGGATTACCGTCCTGGGCCGGGTTCAGGGCGTAGGGTACCGCTATTCAACCCTGCAAATGGCGAAGAACCTCAAACTAACAGGTTTCGTGAAAAACCTGCAAGATGGATCCGTTTACATTGAGGCACAAGGTAACCCGGATTCTGTCAGGTATTTTATTGAATGGTGTAAATCCGGACCTCCCAACGCATTTGTAGATTCCATTGATTATTCCTTCGATCCGGTAACGGATTTTAAAATCTTTAAAATTCTTTGAAAATTGAAGAGATTTTTAAACAACCTTTGTTTCTTTCCAAATAATTCCTATTTTTAAGTATGAAAATTATCCAATATTAGATATGGCCAGCAAGAAAAACCTTAAAAAGGATATCGATTACCTGATTACCGATGTTATACTTGATTGTTATGCTTGTATGGAAGAGCATCCTGAAAAGAGCTCTTCATCCTACGAAGAAATTATCAATGAGATCATTATTGTAAAAGAAGATTTGTTAGAGCGCATCAACCATTTCGACCCAGGTACCCATGGAAGTTCACGTAAGCATTTCCGTCACTGAGGCTCATGATAAGTTGTCAAAACTTGGATGCTAATTTGCATTTCCAATAGTTTTGCTCATAGTTCTTGATGAATCCGTAGTAAATTTTAATACTTTTGATACGCGAAGCAGGAATCGAAACCTTTTCGTAACATACATGTATTGAGTTATATGCAATTTTTTACCAAGAAGTATTTTATCTGCACATTCCTGATATTCTCCATGTTAGCAAATGTGGTTGCTCAGGAGAATAAATTTTCGTTTACCTGGCTCGACCAGTATGAGAAAAAGATGGCAGGGAATCTCACTGTTAACCTCTTGCCACAACCGGGAGATGGGCTTTACCAGCTTGATTTTACTGTAACATGGTTCGATGAGGATGGAAACCCTAAAGTCGGAGTCAGCCAGATGCCGTTTCTTTGTCTTTCAAAATGGGATTTCATCAGCCAGCCTGAAAAGTATGTCAAATGCACCTCATTCGAACAGAGAAAACCCTTCAGCCTGTGCTTTCAATCCTCGGATAAACTCGACTTTCAGGTATTGAATGGATATGAACGTGAAGTTGAATTTACTGCCCATTTTCAGTATGCCCTTACCAGGGAGAAATGGGAGTCGGGCAAATCGGAAATGGTAGATCTTAAGGGTACAAACAACCTAAAAATGATCTTTCAGATAAAATCAAATAAGCAAGTCGTTGAA
>JAPLDV010000004.1 GCA_026391235.1 Bacteroidia bacterium
GTTGTCATTTACATCGCCACCCGGAAGGAAAAGAGTGTTGCAATTAAGGCGGTGGTTGAATCCGGGAAATTCGATGTCATTGTCAGTACAACGGGTGAACTGCAGGCTCTTAATTCTGTTGATATCCGGGGACCTGAGGGCCTGAGGGAATCCAGGGTCCATAATGTTAAACTGGTTGACCTGATACCGGAAGGCAGTGTGGTAAAAAAAGGTGATTACATAGCGAGCCTTGATAAAACCGAAGCAACAACTTCACTTCAGTCGATGGAAGATCAGATCGAGCGCGATGAAGCCACCTTGCGCCAGACTCAGCTAGATACCACAATGAGTTTACGCGACTATCGTAATCAGATTAAGGACCTTGAATATGCTTTGGAAGAAAAACAGATTATTCTGGATCAGTCGAAATTTGAGCCACCCGCAACTATCAGGCAATCAGAGATGAACCTTGATAAAGCAAAAAGAGCTTATGAACAGGCAAAAACTAACTACAGCCTGCGCAAGGAACAGTCGGAAGCGGCCATGACCAAATCTGAGATCAACGTTAAACGCCAATACCAGCAGCGGGATGAGCTGAACAAGGTGTTGGACGCCTTTGTTGTTTACGCGCCACAGGACGGCATGGTTATTTATAAAAAAGAGTGGGGCGGAGCCAAACGAAAGGTTGGTTCGCAGATATCTGCCTGGGACCCGGTGGTCGCCACTCTCCCTGATCTGTCGAAAATGATATCCAAAACTTATGTTAACGAGATCGATATCAGTAAAATAATCATAGAACAGAAAGTTACCATCGGGGTCGATGCATTTCCGGAAAAACAATATACCGGAAAAGTTACCGAGGTAGCTAATGTGGGTGAGCAGCTGCCTAATTCAGATGCAAAAGTGTTTGAAGTTATCGTTCTGCTGAATGAAAGTGATACAACCCTTCGCCCGGCAATGACCACGGTTACGCAGATCCGGACCAATACGTACGATAATGTCAGGTTTATTCCCCTTGAAGCCGTTCATTCGACTGATTCAATGTCGTATGTTTACCTGACTTCCGGTAAAGTACGACAGATAATGGATCTTGGCGAGGCCAACGAGAATTTCATCATTATAAACGAAGGGCTGGAGGCTGGAAACGAAGTTTTCCTGACCGTTCCTCAAGATGGTGATAAATGGGAGATTAAAGGCTGGGATATTTACGAAAAAGTGAAACAGCGCCGGATCCTGGAAGAGAAGAAGAAGAAAGAAGATATGGAACGCCAGCAGAAGGAGCAGGCTGAGCGTGCAAAGTTAATGGAAGAACAGGGCGGCGGTCAGGGGATGCCGAAGTTCGACATGAAGAATATGACCAAGGAACAGCGGGAGCAAATGCAGAAAATGATGAAGGAAGGCGGCGGCCCGGCAAGAATGATGCAGCAGGGTGAAGGACGCGAGGGCGGTGGTGGCGGTGGTATGAGAATGCAGACACAACGCTAATTCAAAAGCTATGTTCCGACGGTATTTTCATGACATTATCATCGCTGTTGAGGCCATTATGGCCAATAAGCTTAAATCGATACTTACTGCTCTGGGGATTATCTTCGGAGTAGCCGCTGTAATCAGTATGCTTGCTATCGGTCAGGGTGCGCAAAAGGAAATTCTGGATCAAATCAAACTGGTGGGTGTTAACAACATTATCGTTGAACCGATTATCGACCAATCCTCATCAGGTACTTCAGAAGAAGGCAAGAAGGAATCGAAAAAGTTTTCCAACGGACTTAACCTCCTGGATGTGAAAGCAATCCGGGAAGTGATTCCAACGGTTAAAGCTGTCAGCTCCGAGGTGCAGCTGAATTCATTTGTTCAGCATAACCAGATTCGCCGCCCTACCGTACTGATGGGTGTAAGTCCTTCTTATTTCACCCTTTTTAATCTTGGTTTGGAAAAGGGCGACCTGTTTAATGCTATTCATGAAGAAACCGGACAGGCAGTTTGTGTTATTGGTTACAATGTCGCAGCTTTGCTTTTTCCCGCAGAAAACCCACTCGATCAATTTATTAAAGTTGGTCATAACTGGCTGAGAATAATTGGAATCTTGAACCAGCGGGAAGTTATGGTTGCATCTTCTTCAGCCGGTCTTGGTATATCCAATACCAATGACCAGGTTTTTGTACCCTCCAAAACCATGCTGATACGCTATCTGAACCGTGCCATCGCCAATCGTAAATTGGGTGATGTGTCGACCAACATTGAGATGTTCGGGGGAGGGCATGGGATGAGGATTGCTCAAACCATGACAACCGGATCCGATCAGGGGACCACCGAAAATGTTAACTACAACCAGTTGGACAAGGTGGTAGTGCAGGTTTATGAAACCGCGGAACTCAAAACAACCACGGAAATTATGACCCGCATGCTTATGCGCAGGCATAACGGCGTGGCGGATTTTAAAATCACCGTACCCGAGCTACTGCTTAAGCAGCAGCAGCGCGCCAAGGACATCTTCAATATCGTTCTCGGGGCCATCGCCAGTATCTCCCTGATAGTTGGGGGGATAGGCATTATGAATATCATGCTGGCTTCAGTGATGGAACGAATCAGGGAGATCGGTACA
>JAPLDV010000134.1 GCA_026391235.1 Bacteroidia bacterium
GTTTTCAATGGCAACCATAAGATCGGTTATCGGGATCTGCTGACCCGCCGGTTTTGCCGAGCGGGCGAGGTAAGGAATCTCATAATCCAGGAATGCCGGCCGCTGCAAAACATTACCATTCCGGTCCTCAGGCAGGTGAACAACCTCTGCAAACACAATTTCCGGATCAGCGGATTTCTCATCATCTATTAACTTACTTATCCATGCCCGGGTCGAATCCTGATCTGCAAATCCGAAACGACCGAGCAGGAAAGCCGGATTGCCGGATGATCCCATCAGCAGGTGAATATTCAGTTCACCGGGCGATTCCGGTTCAAACAATTCTACGATAGCTGTCATTTGGGCAGGCCAGTTACCAGAGTGGATCCCAATCGATTGTAAATCGGATGATTCCAGATTAATATATTCCTGACCATTCCGGATAAGTTCATAGTATTTCTCAATCAGCCAGCGATTTCCCGGATTAATCTCCCCGGAACCGTGCTGGAATTCCGGCCCCCAGCGGAGATCATCGATCCATGGCACCGGATCGGTCCAATAGCCTTCAACCACCCCTTCCAGACCAATCCCGGTTTCCGGATCCAGAGCCTTAACCAGCAATACTTTACGATCTCCGTATCTCTTAATGAAAGCCTCACGGAATCCCTTCAATGAATCATGCCGGCTGGTTGACGAGAGTGCCCTGATAATCCGCAGCCCCAGTAAAATCTGGCCCGTCAGGTGCGAACCGATGGTCATGGCAGTGTTGCATAATTTCATATCAACCTGTATCAAATGGTTCCGGTTTACCTGCACCGGAATCGCTGCCAATATGGGATCAACCAGCGACAGATTCGCCAGAACCGCCGATGGCCGTTTCATGAGGTCAACAAGGTTTTTCAGATTAACCAGGGATCTGACAACATCATGATTTTCAAATTCCCGGGTAAGCTGAGATATCAGACAGTCGATGTATTCCGGGCCGCAAATCACCGGCTCCAGATCGGTCACGATAACCTGCGAATCGACCAGCGACTCTACAAAATCCGGCACTTCAGGATTACCCCACCCGCATGAGATCAGGAAATTTCTGATCTCAGCCAGATTACGGCCGCCAATGCAGAATTCAAGAATATCTCCGATCACCCCGTTATCATCGATGTTTACGATATCATACATCTTCCCTGATTTTCCGGATGGTATTCTGACTTCCACATAATGCCATCTCGATCCCACACGATAGAGAGAGGTGTTAGGGGTAAATATGAGCTTTTCCCTAACCGGTGGATCGGATTCACAAAGGCGGGCAATACCCATCAAATACTCCATATCCGGTCGGGCATGCAGTTGATGATCAATGCTTTCTCCCAGATTTACGGCTGTTTCAGGTCCGATTTTTCCCATGGAAAAGCCGGCAAAGGTTCCGAATGGTGTGCATCGTGACGAGAACCTGCATAGATAACGAAGCAGCGAATGAAATAAGGCAGGATCGGGGGCGGTTGATTTGCTGTCAATGAATTCCTGATTAATGCGTTGACTAAAATCGTAACTGCCAAGAACAAGCCCTTCCCGGATCAAAACATCCTTCCACAATTCTTTCAGCCAGGGAAATAACCGGTCGGCCGAATCTGGTATGGTATGTAAAAATTCCACAGGCAACAGGGGAGCCCTGAGCAGGAAATGATCATATGGATCATAGGCAATGCGCTTCCCCATGTCCTGAACTTATAAAATAAAGTAATCTTCAGGGACATCATTGATTAGCCCGGCCGCAATCGATTTCTCAATCAGTATTCTGATAGCTCTTTTACCTTCAACCCCCAATTCAACGCTATATTCATTTACAAAGGTTTTTAAGTGGGCATCCAGAACATCCTGATCCATGGATTGTGCGAATTGCCTCATATAGGGCATGGTTCCCTGCGGATGCTCAAGTGCAAATTCCAGGCTCTTCCTTATCAGCCTGTTGACCTTTTCAACCACAACATTCGGCAACCGCCTGTGCGCCATAATCCCGCCCAAAGGGATCGGGGCACCAGCAGATTCCTCCCAAAACTGCCCCAGATCGCGCAATAAAACCAATCCCTTTTTTTCGTAGGTAAACCGGTTTTCATGAATTAATACTCCGGCATCCGTGAGACCATCGAGAATCGCCTGTTCTATATCTGAAAAAACAAAAATCTTCTTTTCCTTGATGTTCGGGAAGGCCATGCGCAAGAGTAGATTGGCGGTTGTATATTCCCCGGGGATAGCCACAGTCAGGCTCAGATACCGTGGATCCAGGCACTGGTTTTTTGCCACCAAAACAGGTCCGCTTCCTTTTCCGAGCGCACTGCCCGAATCCAGGATCCGGTAAATCTTCCACACATGGAGCCACGCATGATACGAAATTTTAGTCACATCGAGGTCGCCACTAAATGCCAGCAAGTTCAGATCCTCAACATCAGTGAGATAGGGAACAAACTCAAGCCCTTCATTATCGATTTTACCATTCACCAGGGCATCGAAAATAAACGTGTCGTTGGGACAAGTACTATAACCCAGACTTATTTGCATATTATTCCTGATATTACTGTAGTTAATGCCTCAATGGCTTCTTCCGTTTTCCAGCTATACCGGTCGCGGACTCCCACATAATTGGATATTGCCCGGATCTGGATCACCGGAATATCTTCCATTTTGCAAACATAAAAAACTGCCGCTCCTTCCATGCTCTCGATGTGCGGGTTGAATTTATCGGCCAGGCGGGCTTTACGTTCCGGGCCGGCAGTGATCAGATCCACTGTTATTCCGTTAACGGCTTCGAGTTTAAGTGATGGGTCCTCCGGTACTTCCATCCAGCCATTCCGGAAGGGTTTTTCATCGGGCTTCCACAGGTTTTCATGAAAGATCCATCTGAAAATGCCTCCATGGTCGATTCCTACATCCACGAAGGTATCCCTGACAACCTGCACTACTTCACCCGGTTCCAGCGGAAGGAAATAGCTGCCGGCAATACCGCAATGAACCACCTGCTCATATTTGCCGGCTGCAAAATGCCTGGTAAGATTATAAATAACAGGCACGGTTCCGATCCCCGCAATCAATAATTTCCATCTGCTATCCGGTTTTTGATAGACGATCGGATCTGCCGTTTGGATAAAACCGGCTGATCGAATAAGTGGTAAAGCTTCGCTTAACGTTGGAATAACAATCAATTGGCTCATGTCTGGATCAGGAATGATTCCCGAAATTAATCTTTCTAAACAAAATTTGTTCTTTCTTTGTCGTAACATTCGATCAAAATTCATAAAATGGAATTCAATCTGTACGAGAACAACGGTAATGGCTATCAGAAAATCGAAAGATATGACGATGAGAAAACGGAGGAATTGGCACAGCATTACCGCAGTATTCTTGATCTGATCGGTGAAGATTCCAAACGCGAAGGCTTACTAAAGACACCGTTGCGTGTGGCTAAAGCCATGCAGTTTTTCACCCAGGGCTATATGCTCGATCCCGTGGAGATGCTCAAATCAGCAACTTTTCATGAGGACTACCGCCAGATGGTTTTAGTGAAAAATATCGAAATATATAGTTTGTGCGAGCATCATCTGCTCACATTCTTCGGCAAAGCACATATAGCCTATATACCCAAAGCCGGGCGCGTTACTGGATTAAGCAAGTTAGCGCGCGTAGTAGATATTTTATCCAAGCGGCCGCAGGTGCAGGAGCGCCTCACTACTCAGGTCGCTGATATTA
>JAPLDV010000592.1 GCA_026391235.1 Bacteroidia bacterium
ACTGTCTTCATAATAAGGTTGTTAATTACACATATTGAGCTACGAGCTCGTTTACTTACTCGAAGGTACGTCTGCGGCCCTGGATTTTTATGAAGTGTGTGTAAGAAGGCACTTATTATGTAAGTTTACCTTGAACAGTAAAGTTTTTGTCGTTTTCTTTTTCAGACTTTAACCGTTTGATATAATGATAAATGCAGATGATGTAAAGTTTTTGCTAAGTAACATCGAGAGCGACCGGGTGGAGCGGACGGTTTCCACAACCAACTCTGATAAAATTTCGCAAGCCATTTGTGCCTTTTCCAATGATATACAGGGAAGTGGGGAGCCCGGCTACCTTATCATCGGGGCTACGGATGATGGCGCTCTTTCTGGCTTGAAGGTAACTGATGATTTGATGCTGAATATTTCATCCATACGGTCTGACGGGAACATCCTGCCTCAGCCGGCCATGACTGTGGCAAAATATTCTTTCCCCGAGGGAGAAGTTTTGGTGGCTGAAGTACAACCATCTGAATTTCCACCCGTACGTTACCGGGGCAGGATTTGGATCAGAGTTGGTTCACGAAGGTCTTTTGCCAATGAGGCCGAAGAAAAGATACTGATCGAACGCCGTACCTCAAATGCTAAAACTTTTGACACTCTTCCTTGCATCGGAACAAGCCTGGATGATCTGGATACTGATACATTCGTTAAGTATTATTTGCCAAAAGCCATACCTTATGACATATTAGCCGGGGATTTTCGAAGTGTTAAAGAACAGTTGATTTCGTTGGGGTTTTTTGATTACCGGTTCGATTGTCCAACCCATGCCGGGATTATTTTATTTGGTAAAATACCCGAACGACACCTGCACGGAGCCTACACCCAGTATGTCAGGTTTAAAGGCATGGATATGGCGGGTGAGATTATTCAAGAGTATAAGTTCAGTGGGAATCTCTGTGCAGTGCTTACAAAATTAGACCATTTTATCGACACCTCGATTGTTGCACGACATCCGGTTCCGGTTAGCCCGCTCAGGGAAGAAACGGTTTTTAACTATCCTTATTGGGCAACACGCGAATTGCTTATGAACGCGCTGATGCACCGGGATTATGAGACCAATGCTCCGGCACGTTTTTATGAATTTGATAACCGAATTGAAATTCAAAATCCCGGCAACCTCTATGGAAAAGCCAGGCCCGAAAATTTTCCTGATGTAAATGACTATCGCAACCCCATTATTGCTGAAGCGATGAAAGTCCTGGGATTTGTTAACCGGTTTAGCAGGGGCATTTCCCGTGTGCAAAAAGAATTAACCGAAAATGGAAATGGCCAGGCAATTTTCGATTTAACGCTGCTAACTGCCTTTAAAGTTACTGAGCAGATTTCCCTTAAAGCCGAAGAGATTCGATTTGGCCGAAACTACGGCACTGGTTCGACCCATGTTGCTAATGAGCCAGTAAATGAGCCAGTAAATGAGCCAGCAAATGAGGCCAAAATCCTATCCTCCGGGATCTTTAAGTTTATCAAGGAAAAACCGGGGATCGGCAGAAATGAATTAAGCAGGATTTCGCAAAAAAGCCTGGCAACTATTAAGAGAGACATCAAGAAATTAGTTGATTTAAATTTGATTGAACGCAGAGGTTCTGATAAAACAGGTGGCTATTTCCCGAAAGAGTGAATCATAGCTTTGAATGCGTTGATAAAAGTCTCTGTCCCATCCTTTGATGATCTTGTAGGGGTGCCCAATCCCGGGGGATTACTGCACATTTATTCTTATTTTTGGATCAAGCTTTAGAATCATAACTTGATTAGGAGTTATTGAAAGGGTTGGTTCTGCCAGAAATAACCATGACTTAATTTCACAACGGTTACCAAACATTTATGGATTACTCGCCGGCTGATATTAATCTGATCAAATCCCTGTTCCTCGGCAGGCCGGATGTATATGCTGAAAGATGGGAAAAGGAAGGCAAGAGTGGATACATGCCTGCTTATAATGTGGACTGGAGCGAATACCAGGCTCACAAAGCCAATGGCGGCACTTTCAAGGATTATCCGAGAAAAGAATTTCGGCCTTTCAGTGATGAAGCCATCATCAGCCACCTTGCTGGTAACGAAACAATTGGGATCTATCCTCTGCTTGAGGATAACACATCTTTTTTTATCGCTGCAGATTTTGATAATCAGAACTGGGAGAAATCCTTGATATCCCTGTTTTCCTCGTGCCGGAAATATCAGATCCCCGCATATATCGAAAGATCACGATCCGGCAATGGCGGGCATTTGTGGGTCTTTTTCGAAGAAAACCTGCCTGCTGTTCAAACCCGGAAAGTGATGTTTGAGTTACTTCGTGACGCAGGAATAATCTCACAGTTTGAAAAAGAACCGAGTTTCGACCGTCTGTTTCCGAATCAGGATCATCATTCCGGCAAAGGACTTGGCAATTTAATTGCACTCCCGCTTGGCGGCAAAACCAGGTTCAATGGCAATTCCATATTTCTTGATCCTGACTCGCTGGAGCCTTTCACTGACCAGATGGCCGCACTGAAATCTTTCCGGAAAATATCCAGGGAAGAATTCAGGTCGATATTTGAAATCCTTTTCAACCAGGCCCCGCCTGATCTTTTCAGGTCGAACATTATTGTTGACCATTCACCGCAAATGGTCATCCAAATCAGCAATCAGGTATCGCTGAAGAGATTGGAATTAAGTCGAAAAATCATCACGTTCATTCGTGAAAATCTGAATTTCCTAAATTCTGACTATTTGGTTTTAAAGAACTTAGGGAAATCAACCTATAAAACCGAGAAATACTTCAGGCTGATCGAAGAGAAGAATGATGAAATTATCATTCCGAGAGGGTTTGCAGCGACCCTGGTTAATTACTGCAAGAAAGAAAATATCGCTTTTAAAATTATCGATAACCGTAAGAAACTCGATCCAGTGAGTTTTGATTCCACTATCGTATTGTTGCCACATCAGAAAAATGCGCTGGAGAAAACAACTGATAAGGATTTTGGAGTAATAATGTCTCCCCCTGGCTCGGGAAAGACCATTATAGGTCTCGAAATTATTGCTCAGAAGAGGCAGCCAGCCTTGATCCTCGTCCACCGCAAGCAGCTGTTTGATCAATGGATCGACAGAATCCAGAGTTTCCTTAAAATCCCGAAAGGAGAAATCGGACAGATCGGGAACCAAAAGTTCACCATTGGAAGCAAAATCACTGTTGCAATGATCCAATCGCTTAATCGAATGGAAGATATTTCGCAGATAAGCGGCCATTTCGGAATCATTATTGTTGATGAATGCCATCATGTCCCTGCAAAATCATTCCGGGAGGTGATCGTTAATTTAAACTCGTTTTATCTATATGGCTTAACCGCCACACCAATCAGAAAGAATAACGATGAAAAGCTGATTTACTATTTTATCGGTAACGTTCTTTACGAGGCAAGTCAGGATAGATCTGCCCAGCCACAGTTAACCAGGCCAGAAGTAACCATAAGGCAAACCAGTTTATTTGCTCCTTTCGATTATAAAATAGATAATTATGAAACCATATCAAGAATCCTGATTCATGATACTGAGAGGAATAACCTGATACTATCAGATATAGAGGCTAATATAAACCGCTTTACTTGCATTCTGGTCCTTACCGAACGAAAAGCACACGTTGAAATTCTGAACCTTTACCTAAAGGACAGATATGAAACGATTACCATTCACGGTGATCATTCGGAACAGGTCCGCAAAAGCAGATTGGAACAAATCAAGCAAGGACATTGTAAAATAATCATTTCCACGGGGCAGTTCTTTGGAGAGGGCATCGACCTGAATACGCTGGAATGCCTGTTCATCACGTATCCGTTTGCCTTTGAAGGGAAACTCATTCAATACATTGGCCGTATCCAGCGTTCCGGTAAACCAATAGTAATCTTTGATTACCACGATTCAAGAATTGATTATTTCGACAAAATGTTCAAACAACGGAATCGGTATTACAAAAAGCTTTTCAAACAATCGTAAATACTGTATCCATTGATTGATCGTCGCATCAGCAGCTCAAGGAGTCATTCATTTTGATAGGTTTCCGGCCCGTCGCCGGCGTTTCCTCTTACAGGCGAAACGTATTGGCGCACCTCTCCAACCTGGTTTGCTTTTCAGTGTTGCTGCCAGATCGGTTTCTGGATGATTTTTCACAAATCCATGCAATTCTGGAACGCAATGGGATTGCATACCGGTTACTCAATGGGACTAAGGACATCTGCTCCTGGGATTACATGCCAATCCAGATTTCTGAAAAGGATTCGTCCAGTTCCGGTATGACCCTTCCTATCTTAAGACTGACGAAGATCTGCTGAATCGGTCGGATCCCCGGCTCGTTAATCCGGAAAACGGCTTATATCCGACCCATTCAGAAATCAACCTGGATGGCGGGAATGTGGTGCGATACAAGGAAAAGGTCATGATTACGGCGAGGGTTATTAAGCAAAATCAAAATTCCGGCTTGTCGAAAAAAGAAATCAGTGATCAGCTCGGCAAGGAGCTGCGTGCTCATGTGATCATCATACCCGAACATCCGGCTGATCAGATCGACCTTGCCGATGGGAACGTACGCTTTCATTAAGCTTTTTGAAGGATTCCTTCCTTTAATAACGATCAACTAGCATTTTCATGCACTTACAGATATAGTCCGTTCCTTGATCATGACGGGTCAAATTCAAAAATTCCAAAATTGATGCCCAAGTCAATCCACATGGGCTTTTTGGACCATCCCTGATTATTTTCAAGGACAGAAATGAATGCTTAAACTCGGTAGGTATATATCTAGGGATCAGCAACTTCATTAATTCAGCAACTTTGACTTGAGTAGGGAACTGTGCATAGCCATTTTTACTCCTGCCCTCCCCACT
>JAPLDV010000615.1 GCA_026391235.1 Bacteroidia bacterium
CATCCTTGATGATATCAAAAAATCTGGGATCAATGACGGTATGCACCGGTTCCCTGAATTTCCGGGGAATGGTATCGAGACCTTCAATGGCCTTAACCAGGTGAGGAACATAATAAAACCCATCATTCGCAACAATAGCAGCCAGGTTCGCGATTTGAATCGGAACCGTTTCAACCTCTCCCTGACCAATGGAATTCGAATAGATGGTACTGAATGCCCAACGCAAAGCACCGTACCAATTGTCATAAAAAGCTACATCAGGAACCAGTCCGGGTTTTATTCCGGGCAGATCCACCGGCAAAACCTGACCCAATCCGAAAGAATAAACCATCTGGTACCATGTTTTCAATCCAATCTGGCTATCCCGAAACTGGCTGGTACTCTTACCCTGCAGTATGATCCGACGGAAAACATTATAAAAATAGGAGTTGCAGGAATACCTGATCCCTTCCCTCAGGCCGTGAGCATTCGGATGATTGTGACACCCGAGTGGAATTTTATTGCAATCCACGCTGTAGAATTCATCGATCACTCCCTCTTGTAAAGCAATCAGTGCTTGTACTATCTTGAATATGGATCCCGGAGAATACCGCGACATGGTTGCGCGGTTAAAAAGAGGGTTCAGGCTGTCCTTCAAGAGCCTTTCAAAGTTCTTTCCGCGAATTCGGCCGACCAGTTCATTCGGATCATACGCCGGGCTTGAAACCATGGCCAGAATTTCTCCTGTTGCCGGTTCGATAGCAACGATACTGCCTTTTTTATGGGCTAACAACTTCTCCCCGTACTCCTGCAAGCCGGCATCAATGGTGGTAGTGAGCTTCCGTCCGGGTTCGGGAATGGTATCGTACCGGCCGCCATCGAAACTGCCTTGAAGACGGTTATGGACATCCACCAGCATAAACCGGATCCCTTTCCTTCCCCTCAGATAAGGTTCGTATTCTTCTTCCAATCCGGATTTGCCGATGTAATCCCCATTCTGATAATAACCATCGGAATTTAAATCACCCTGACTGACCTCACCCACGTAGCCAAGAACATGCGGGGCAATGGGATGGGGATACTTGCGCTGGGTGCGGATCTGAATCGAAAACCCCGGGAACCTGAACAGCCTTTCGTTGAGTGAAGCAATTTGTTCCGGACTGATCTGGCGCACCACTGCCGACTGGCGGTACCGGGAATATTCCCTTGCCTTTTTTAATGATTCACGCATCTCTGCCGGGTCAACACTCAGAATTCTGCACAACTCCAGGGTATCAAAGGATTTCACCTGCTGCGGCAAAACCAGGAGATCATAAACCGCTTCGATGGAAACCATTACTTTCCCGTACCGGTCGAAAATCATACCCCTTCCCGGATATTCCACTACCCGCAGCCGTGAGTTGTTATTCGATGAGAGTTGGTAAGATTTATCTACAATCTGGATATAGAATAGCCGGAGCATAAAAAGAACCGCAACAGCCAGAACCATCCCGCCGATCACAAATTTCCGGTTAGAATTCGTATTCTGCATTGTTTATTATCGTGGAATCCTGAACCGGATTCCTTCCCATAAGAGAATAATAATCAAAGTAAAAAAACCACTCAGGATTACCCGGAGTAAAGTCCTGAAAAAATCCCTCAGAGAAAGATCCTCCAGAAAAAAAAGCACAAAATGGTGAATCCCTATTATGATCAGGGCGTATGACAGGAACCAGAGAATTCCATAGTTTTTTGTATCCGGGTAGGTCCCTGGTTCATATTCATCACGAGGATTGATCCACCTCAGAACATTAGGCCGCATAAAGGCGATCAGCAAAGTTGCAGCAGTATGTGTTCCAAGTGTTGAACCATTTCCGGCAATCCCCTGAGGAAAAACATCGATCCCCAATCCCAGAAAAAAAGCAGTCAGCAGTAAAATCCAACCCGGAGTATCAAAAGGAAGCACCATTATATACCAAACATAGAAGTAGGGATTGATATAACCACTGAATTGTACATTATTCAGAATCAGTACCTGGAAAAAGATTACCAGGAAAAACCGGAACACATATCGGTTAAGTTGATCAATCATAAGTTTGCTGCTCAAGCTTTTCCTGCTCAA
>JAPLDV010000401.1 GCA_026391235.1 Bacteroidia bacterium
GGTCCCGGTTCTTTGGCGAAACTTGCGCACTGCTTGGATTCACACATTGTTCACCACTGCAAATTCTGTTGTCTTTGCCGTCAGTATCTTTGCTACGCTGCTGCTTCGTTTTAATACCGGGGCACCCAATGAGAAATACGATAAGGAACACGGTGCAAATACGAACGAAATATGAATTTAGAATCATTTTATTGTGAAACTCCAATTCTAATGAAACTCAGATATTACAAGCGAAGTACAGTAATATCTGTTAGTTGAATTATCCCACGTGCGAAGCTAAGTGGGACTATTATTAGCGAAATGTTTCCAAAGCTTGCTTTGGGGTTCATACCCGTGATTGATTGTCCATTTTACAATATTTTTACCTATCAGTTAATATCCGAGGTTCACTTTTCCCTATAAGTTTAACATCAACCCAGCACATGATTTTTAAGAAAAATGGCAAATTATTTACCAAGTAATTCCTTTTTCTTTTAAAGATTTCTGTGCAAATATATTACCTAATTTAGCCGCTATTTTCAAATCCTGATTTGCGAATGCGGAATCGCCAAGTCTACTATACGCGTTCCCACGGTTATAATAAGCGTCTGCATCGTTCTGATTTAGCTCAATGGCTCTGTCGTAATACAATATTGCTTGTTTGTAATAGCCACGCCTACCATATGAGTTCCCAATGTTATTAAAAGCCTCTCTATATTTCGGATTTAGCTCAATGGCTTTTTCGTAATCTGCAATTGCCAGATCATTTTTGTCGAGATTATCATAAGCAAGTCCACGATTATTATAGGCAGATGCATCGTTTGGATTTAGCTCAATGGCATTATTGTATGCATTTAGTGCTTCGTTCCAGCGCTTAGCATCAATAGCCTGACGACCTATTTCGGACCAATTAGCAGCATTGAAGCGTTCAATGGGTTTATTATGTGTACAACCAGTTGTTATTAACATTGCAGCTAAAAGAAATAGTAACGAACTACTGCCAACTTTCATGGGCGTATCTCCTTAGATGAACTTTAGGTTATGAAGACGGATTTTTCTACGGGATTGTTTTCTCTATCTTATGTAAGCTGATAGCCTTTCTCCCGAAATAATTTCAGACAGGCATCGGCGACAGTATTGTCATAAAGAATGCTCTTATTTTTCGTAATTTCTTCAAGAGCTGCCTCAATACCCAAGGTTGGCCGATAGGGACGATGGGAAGCCATGGCCTCCACAACGTCAGCGACAGCCAGAATCTGCGACTCGACGAGAATTTCATCCCCTTTTAGATTTCTTGGATAACCGGTACCATTCATCCGCTCGTGATGCTGGTAGACTATCTCCGCCAGTGGCCAGGGAGATTCAACATCCTTCAACATATTGTATCCACTTTGAGAATGTTCTTTAATTATGGAAAATTCGGTGTTTGTAAGTTTGGTAGGTTTGACCAATATCTCCGAGGGTATGGATAATTTCCCGATGTCATGGATGGAACCTGCCATGCGGATTCCTTCTATTTTCTCCGGAGCTAATCCCATTTCCATAGCGATGGCTCTGGCCAGATCCGCAACCCGTAACTGGTGACCGGACGTATAGGGATCTCTCATCTCTGTAGCGGATACCAAGGCATGGATGGTCGCGCCAAACGACTTCCTGAGATTATCAAGGGTCTGGTGAAGTTGTTCCTCGGTATGCTTGCGATTAGTGATATCTTCTATGAGCCCTTCAAAGTAGAGGATTTCCCCCTGTTCATCCCTGACCGTTCGGGCATTGATGACGACCCAGAACGTGCTTCCGTCCTTTTTGTAG
>JAPLDV010000716.1 GCA_026391235.1 Bacteroidia bacterium
AAAATTTGTGGGATCGTTTATGGCGATTGCCGAACCCTGAGAGGTGATAAGCGGAACAATCTTATATTTTTTTAAGTATTGAATGGAGACATTTTGTGTGAAATCAATATTGATGCTCTACATCGGTAATTCCGACCGGAAAGCCAGTTCGAAGTGCTGGGCCAATATTTTTAATAATTGGATTTCATCGAGGGTTTTTTTTCGAATGAGCCCATCAATGAATCCGCTGCCGTTGTTTCCCTTCATACTGTGCGCTTCGGAAATATCTTCCGGGGCGATTCCGGCGGCAATTAATTTTTTATCCAAGGAAGAAAAAGCCTCATCCCGGGGAGTGGAAGAACTATGGACTGTGCCTGCGGATTCTTTTAAAGCCGTATGGATTTTAGACATAAGGATTCACTGTCTTTCGCTAGGGGGTAGCCGGCGTTTTGTTCCCGGCAGGAATTGGCGCGCTGTACGGTTTAGGCTCCGATTTCTTTTCATCCAACTTGATAATTCCCTCCACCACTTCTCCCATCGTTTCTCTTTTTTCCTGATAAAGGCCGACGGCATCTTTCTGAGTGCGGACGATATGCGGCGTCAAAAAGACATACAGGTTTGTTTTTTCACGGGCGGTTGAATGTGTCTTAAAAAGCCAGCCCAGAATGGGAATATCGCCCAGCAACGGCACTTTATATGTATCGGCTTCCGTACTGTCCCCCACCAGACCACCGATGACAACTGTTTCATTATCCTTGACCACTACCGTCGTTTTAGCCGTTCTTTTTAAAGTTGTCGGTGTTGGAGAATTGGAGGCGGATGTAACTTTGGTTACCTGCTGCGATATTTTTAGACGAACGAAGTTTTCCTCATTGATATGCGGTGTGATATTCAGGATTACGCCGACATCTTTATATTCATAAGTGTTGTAACCAACCAGCGTGCTCGTCGTCGATTGCTGTTGCTGGGTTATGTAAGGCACATTGGAGCCCACATTTATTTCCGCTTCTTCATTATCCAGTGTCATGATCTGGGGAGTGGAAAGGATGGATACTTCTGTATCAGTTTTATAAGCCTGTATAACTGCGCCGATGCTGGGAAATATCACATCGCCGATCTTAATGCCGGCGCCGACAAGCCCCATGGAAAAACCGCTCGGAAAATTACCTGTAGTAAGTGTCGTAGTTCCCGATGTAGTTGTCGTAATTAAACCATCGAGGATATTGTAGCCGCCAGTTGTTGTACTGCTGGCGCCGCCGGAACCGATAAAGGCCGCCGTATTGCCGGCGGTACCGGCACCAAGGACATCACCAGTTTCTCTCATGCCGCGCCACTCTACGCCCAGTTTGAAATCCTTGCTGGCGTTGACTTCCATAATCAGGGCTTCAATGTAGACCATGGGACGCGGCACATCTAACTGTTTGATAATGTTTTCGAGAATCTTATAGTCTTCCCGTTCGGCCATAACCACCAGGGTGTTGGTGGACTTGTCCGCGACGACCTGGACATTTTTGTATTATTGAGAACTTTCGCTAAGTCATCGGCATTGCTGTTTTGCAGGCGGTAAACCTGAATATTGGATTCACCGCGGGGTACGTCTTTATCCATAAAGGCAACAAGTTTGCGCACACTTTCCGTATCCGCAACGCTCGCCAGAATTATAATTGAGTTAGTCCGGGAGTCCGGTACGACTTTGATGGCTGTTGTATTGGTGCGGCGCTGTTGAAAAATTGTCGTCAAGGATTTCACCACTTCCGAAGCGGAAGCGTTTACCATTGGAATATAAGATATCTGCTCTCCGGCGCCTTCAATATCAAGTGCGAAGATAATTTCTTGCAGCCTTTTGATGTTGGACAGATAGTCGGTAATTACCAAAATACCCGCGGGCGGATAAGAAAGCACCGAACTGGACTTGGAAATAATCGGATCCAGAACACGTTTTATTTCATCAGGGTTGGCGCGCTCCAGGGTAACTATTTGAGTGACCATGCGGTCTTCCGGGCTGGCCGGCTCATTTTTCAGCCTTGTCTCCATGCCCTTTTCCCGCGCTGAAGTTGCGGGAATGATCTTTGTCATATTTCCTGAGG
>JAPLDV010000285.1 GCA_026391235.1 Bacteroidia bacterium
CTGCAACGGAAACAATTCTGCGATGCGGCCAATGTTTCGGATTACAAACAGAATTACACTTTTACCCTGCTACCGGGAAGATATTATTATCAGGCCGGCATTACCTGCACCTGCCAGGCGGATTCCTGTTTATACGCCGGATTTCCTGGTGGCCAATTAAGTATTTGGTGGACAAGTGGATGGTTTGATGTTGAAAAAGGAAAGGCGTTCAGTAAGAAATTAATCTTTCTTTGATGGGTAAGATAAGTTCAATCAGGATTTTTCTTTTTCTGTTGATCATTCTTGCGATCCTGATTCCCTCATGCCATAAGGATTCAGGTATTTGGAAACCTGAAGCACTTTTGATTATGAAACCGGACAGCGGGCTCACCACGCAAATCTTTGATTTCAGAGTTGATATTCCGAACCTCCCTTCCAGCCAGCAGGAATTTTTTATCCGGTGGGACCTGAACGGAGATTCCGTCTGGGATGCTTCATTTACCTCCTTACCAACTATAACCCACCGGTTCTATCAGAAAGGAAATCACACGGTAAGGGTTGAAATTCTGACGAAAGACGGACAGCGGTTGACCCTTGATAAAATCGTCAGGATTGACCAGGGCTATTCTGCTCCGCATGCCCTTTTCACGGTCGATCCGCCGGTGAGCAACTACTTAACAGAATTTACCTTTGATGCCAGTTCCACCTTCGATGATGAAGATCCCTTTTCATCGCTTTTATTCAGATGGGATTTTGAGAGTGACGGTGCCTGGGACACCCGGTTTAATAAATCGGGCAATTATTCGGTTAGACTCAGTGTAACAGATCCGACGCGGCGAGTGGCCACCGAATCCAAAATTCTGATAGTCAATTTGCACGACGAACTGATCCATCCGGATTTTACCTGGTCACCGCTGGAAGCAACCGTGAAAGATACTTTCCTGCTGGATGCTTCCTCCACCCGACATGAAACTGATCCTTCAAGGGTCTTCAGTTATACCTGGGATATTTACTCGGAGGTCATCTTCGGGCCCTTTACCGATCCGAAATTTTCACACATGTTTTGGAATGCAGGTAATCAAAAGGTTACATTAATCGTTACCGATCAATACGGATTATCGAACCAGATCACCAAAGAATTCTATGTCATTAAGGAAAACAAACCTCCGAGTCCAAAGATATTTGTGCCCTCCCCATTGGGGAACATTGCCACTAATTTTTTCCTGAGTGCCTGGCCTTCAACCGATGATGTAACCATGCCATCCCAATTGCTGGTCCGCTGGGATTTCGAGGGTGACGGCGTCTGGGATACCGGATGGTCGTACGATAAGACCCTGTTTCATCAGTTCAGCAATCCCGGCGAGTACTGGGTCACCCTGGAAGCGGAGGATGAAGGCGGGGAGAGGGCTATCGCAAAAATCCGGTTACTGGTATCAAAATATTCCAATCCAACAGGATATATTCAGGACCTGCGTGACGGAAAGTACTATGGAACCGTAAAAATAGGTGACCAGTGGTGGATGTCAGACAATCTGGATTACCACACCAACTCGAAAATGAATATTCCCATGTTGCAAAAATGCTATAATGAGGCTGAAGGGATGTGTGATCTGTATGGTTCGTTGTATCAGGGTGAACGGTCAGTCGTATATACTAATTCCGGTAAGAACATCTGTCCCGACGGATGGCGCCTTCCGACAAAAAATGATTGGATGGAACTGAGAGAACATGTTCCGGCAACCGGTGGACGGGATGCCATGATGGTCGGCGGAAGCCTG
>JAPLDV010000581.1 GCA_026391235.1 Bacteroidia bacterium
TCACTGATGAAGGTTTTCATAATTCGTTATCAGTTATGAGTTATCAGTTGTCAGTTATGAGTTATCAGTTGGTTTACTACTTTCCGATACCCGACACCCGATACCCGACACCCATCATCCCCTCCCCTTAATTTGATCAACTTCCTTTTTCAGATTGGCTATGGCGGAGAATAGTTCATGTTCCAAAGGTACTTTATCCGGCATTTCGGAGCTGATATAATGAATGAATCTCCAGATTTCGGTGATTTCGTCAACGGCAACTTTAAAGGAATCATATTCACGGTTGAGCGAATGAAGGATAAACTGCTTATGCCGGAAGTCCTTTTCAATCAGTTTAAAGACCAATCCCTCATCTTTGGTTAATATAATACATGGATCTCCTTTTTTCAGATAATCCCAGTTCTCGACAAATTCCCCGGTTATATAGGATCCGTCGGGAATCGGATTCATCGAATCGCCGCTGATCTGAAAGGTTCGGTACTTTCGCTCCGGCGAGAGAAAAGGCAACTGGAAAACAGGCAGTTCCCGGATATATTCCGGATCGGCGTAGCCTCTTTTATAACCGGCTTTTGCTTTTTCGGCAACCAGCTCGATATTATCCCTGTTCTGCTTGTCGACTGTCGTAGCCAGAATCCTAAGCTGACTGCCCTTTATGTACACATCAAAACCATCTTCCAGCTGGCGCATCTGGCTTTCCGGCATCGATGCCAGATCAATCCGGACCAGGGTATCCATTGAAATCCGGAAATAATCAGAGAACAACCGCAACTCATTAATCCCTGGCTCGGCAACACCATTTTCATAACCTGCATAGGTAGAGCGCTTCATTCCCAAGAAGTTGGAAACGTCATCCTGAGTTCGAACCCTTCGCTTCCGCAAAAACTTGATATTCGACTGTATAAACATATCTTTCAAATTTGATCGAAAGATAAACAATTATTTGACGATAATCTAATCATTGACAGGTATCGGGTATCAGGTATCGGGTATCAGGTATCGGGTATCAGGTATCAGGTATCGGGTATCAGGTATCGGGTATCAGGCGCCACTCGTCACTTGTCAAGGACGCAAATATACGTCCCTACATCACGCATCACGCTTAATGGCAACAGCTGCACGACCCGTTGTGATAAGAGGGGCAAGAATTCCCGGGCTCGACTGAGGCTTTGGAAGGCTTTGGTTTCCGGTACTCATTGCATTCTGAACCGCAAACCGGACAAATGGCAACGATTTTACTGCAAGGTCCGTATAATGGATCAATATATTCCACCTTTGTTCCTTCAGCCTCAAAAACCATATAACAATCAAAACACTTGAATTCCATGGCACAAAAATAGAAAAACCAGGGAAAAAGCACTTCTGGTTCAAAACCAATTCCAAAGAAATCTATCTTGGTGAACTAAACGCATTATCAAATGAATACCCGATTAACCAAAGGGCTGATTTCTATTTTCATGATACTGGGTCTGTTACCCTCTTTACCCGGACAAACAGTTTTTGTCTCACCTCAGGGGAATGACAGAAATCCCGGAACAAAAGAGAAGCCGGTATCCTCATTTGTAAAGGCTCAGGCTCTGGCCAGGAAATTCTCCCGTGACGAATCTGTCAGTATTATATTCGCCAGGGGAATTTATTATTTGCCGCAAACGGTAGAATTTACAGATGGTGATGGCAAGAATGCAAGTGCATCAGTAACATACATGGCCGAAGTAGAGGGACAAGCCATTCTTAGCGGAGGGAGTCTGCTCAATCTCGAATGGCAGAATTCGGACAATGGGATATTCGTGGCTGAAGTTCCGGAAAACACCATAATAGATCAACTATATGTGAATGGCTTACGCCAGAGAATGGCCAGATTTCCCAATGCGATTGCCGATAAAAATGTTTTTGACACCTGGGATCTGAGTCATTCGGCAGTTGATGATCCGTCAAACGATCCGCTGACTCCTGGGAGAATAGCGCGGTGGAAAAATCCGGAAGGTGGGTATATTCACGCCATGCACGCTGCATTGTGGGGTGATATGCATTGGATCATTAAGGGAAAAAATGCAGATGGGACGCTCAATTTTGAAGGTGGCTGGCAAAATAACCGTCCATCATCCATGCACCCTGTATACCGGATGGTGGAGAATATCTTTGAAGAACTTGATGCTCCGGGTGAGTGGTTTTTCAATGCCAGAGAGAGCCGGTTGTACTTTATGCCTGAGCCTGGCGCTGATCTGAAAACAGCGACAGTGGAAATTGTGCGGTTGCGGCATCTCATCGAATTTACCGGTTCGAAAGAAAACCCTGTCCGGTCGGTTCATCTCAAAGGTTTTGTTTTCCGCCATGCAGCACGCACATTTATGGATAATAAAGAGCCTTTGCTGCGTTCCGACTGGACAGTTTATCGTGGTGGTGCAGTAGTTTTCAATGGTTCTGAAGATTGCAGCATCACCGATTGCGAGTTCGATCAGGTTGGCGGCAACACGATTTTTGTAAATAACTATAACCGGAGAATTACCATCCGTGGATGTTATATTCACAACAGCGGGGCCAATGGAATTGCTTTTGTCGGCGATCCGGCTACTGTCAGGAGCCCGATTTTCAGATATGGCAACCAGGATTATCAAAAGATCGACCGCACACCTGGACCAAAAGGGGATAATTTCCCTGAAGATTGTCTGGTCGAGGATTGCCTGATCACCAAAACCGGTCGCGATGAAAAGCAAACCGCCCCGGTTCAGATCTCCATGTCACATAAAATCAGGATTAACCATTGCTCTATATATGATGTACCGCGGGCTGGGATCAATATCAGCGAAGGAACCTTTGGCGGGCACATCATCGAAAATTGCGATGTCTTTAATACTGTTCTGGAAACCGGCGATCACGGCAGTTTCAACTCCTGGGGCCGCGACCGGTACTGGACCCCCGATGTGAAGGAAACTTGTGCCGAAGTAGCAAAAGAACCGACAATGCCCTTTTGGGATATGATGGGACCCAATATCATCCGCAACAGCCGATGGCGCTGCGATCATGGATGGGATATCGACCTTGATGACGGATCAACGCAATACCGTATCTATAATAACCTGCTGCTCAACGGCGGATTAAAGATGCGCGAAGGCTACGACCGGATAGCCACTAACAACATCATCATCAACAACGGTTTACACCCTCACGTATGGAACATAAACAGCGGCGACGTATTTAAAAACAATATTGTTTTCAAGGAGTATCAACCTGCCATCATGGATAATGCCATTGCGCCGGATGGCAAATGGGGAAAGGAACTGGACTATAATTTTTACGTTGCAAATCAGGAAACTATGAGGCGATTTGCTAAAAATGGTTGCGACAGGCATTCAATCCACGGTGACCCGCTCTTTATAAATGCCACAAAAGGCGATTTCAGGGTTAAAGAAGGCTCCCCGGCATTAAACCTTGGTTTTATCAATTTCCCGATGGATCAGTTTGGTGTAACAAAACCTTCGTTGAAGGCTATTGCAAAAACCCCGGAAATGCCGGTTGTAGCATTATGATCCCATCAAATCCCATTCTTGGAACCGCCCTTCATGCCATCGGAGGTGCCTCCGCAGCAAGTTGCTATTTGCCCAATACTCAAACACGTAAGTGGTCATGGGGCACATTCTGGATTGCTCAGGCACTCTTTGCCTGGGTGATTATGCCTATTATCGTAGGTTGGTTAACGGTGCCCGGGTTTTTTACAATTTTATCAAAAGCGCCTTCCGGGCCATTTTGGTCCGCTTTCTTGCTTGGTGCTGCCTACGGTTTTGGAGGCATGTCATTTGGCAAAGCAATCAATCATATAGGTTATTCATTAACTTACACCCTCGCCATTGGCATTTCAGCGGTATTGGGTACAATTTTCCCCCTGATGGTATTCGGTGGGTTAGGCGACTTTTTCTCGAAACCTGGCGGTGGTATTGTTGTAACAGGAATGATTCTATCCATTACCGGAGTGGTTTTTTGCGGAGCTGCCGGATTTAACAAGGAAAAGGATCTTAATTCACTGGAAGGGAAAAAGACCGGATTCAATATGAAGGTTGGATTATTCTTAGCCATCATTGCAGGAGTTCTGTCAGGCGTCTTTAATCTTTCGCTGGAATACGGTCAGCCTATCGCCGATATGGCTGCACAAAACGGAGCCGGGAATTTCCAGGGCAATGCAAAGATGATCATATCAACCTCCGGATGTTTCGTGGTAAACTTCATCTGGTATATCGTGGCCGGTATCAGGAATAGTACCCTGCATGAATTTATCCCCAAAAAAGGACTATCCGGCAACCTGATATTCCGGAACTGGTTCTGGTCGGCACTGGCAGGGTCGCTCTGGTGTTTCCAGTTTTTCTTTTATGGCTTGGGCCATGTTAAGATGGGGAACTTTCAGTTTGTTAGTTGGGTTCTGCACATGTCGATGCTCATATTTTTCAGCTATATCGTTGGTTTAAACATGAAAGAGTGGAAAAAATTTAAACCCCAAACATATATCAATATGATTATTGGTTTAATAACGCTCATTACCTCCTTTTGTATCACCAGTTATGGAAGCTATTACGGTGAACAGATAATTAATAAAAACAATACCAATGCAGCTGGGGATGTCCGGAATATTGATAAGTACAACGTGGTATGGGATAGCCCCGGCGAAAATTCCTTTGGCTCGATGCCTTTGGGTAACGGTGACATCGGGCTTAATGTTTGGGTTGAAAAAAATGGCGATCTGCTTTTTTATATCAGCAAGGTGGATGCTTTCGATGCCGGGCACCGTCTTCCGAAACTTGGACGGGTACGGCTGACGATGGAGCCTGCACTTCCGGTAGGAAAATTCAGGCAGACACTCAGTTTGATTGATGCTTCTGTTGTAATTGAAGCCGCAGATGTAACATTACGCATTTGGGTGGATGCCAATCAACCTTTAGTTCGATTAGAGGGCACGAGCCGGACACCTCGCACTGCAACCATCGCGATGGAATCGCTGCGACCGATGGTCAACGCAACTGAATTATTGCCTGAAAAGGGGACTATCGGCATAGTTTTCAACAGCAATGCAAACCGCATCGCCTGGTGCTACCGAAACCAGTCCTCTGCCTGGGCAGGAAACTTCAAGAGCCAGAATACCACGGAGATGGTTGCCAAAACTAAAGATCCGATTCTATTCCGCACATCGGGGTGTTTACTTCAAGCCAAAGGTTTTACACGCGAAAATCCTGCTACACTGAGTTTGAAGGAAAAATCCACCAGCTTCGATTGTTCGGTTAAGGTGATATCGATTCAGCCTGAAACCACGGACGTCTGGTTACATGAAGCAGAGAAGCCAGCCAAAAGCGATTGGTCTGCTCACTGCGCTTATTGGAAATCATTTTGGAACCGCAGTTATATCGATATTACTTCGGGAGGGGAGGGGAATTAGCGTTTTTGCCAGGCAGCAGCCAGCCGCGGAAGCGTTCCCCCACCCTACAACGGCTCGATTTTTACCATGGATATGCCCGCCGGGGTATTGGGCTTCGACAGGCCAAAAGACAATGCAGTATCGCCCGATGGACGCGACTGGGATATTCTTTCATTTATGTGGCAAAACACCCGTCACCCCTATTGGTCGATGGCGGCCCGCGGCGACTATGATGCCATGCTCTCCGGCATGCAATTCGTTCGGGATGGCCTCGATATTTGCATGGACCGTTGCAAGAAAATTTTCGGACACGACGGAGCCTTCATCATGGAGGCAAGCTGGTGGTATAACGTTGGTGTATTCAACTGGGACCAGGTTCCTCAGCATTTACGCTATCATCAGCTCGCTACCATTGAGCTGCCGGCCATAATGTGCGAATATTACGAACATACCCGCGACCGGAAATTCCTGAAAGGTATTCTGTTGCCCTGTGCCGATGAGTTTCTTAAATTCTACGAGCTCCAATTTCCGAAACGCGATGCCAACGGAAACATGCTGATGGAAGGCGTTGGCTGTGCCGAAACCTATCAGGGGGTGACCAATCCCTGTACCGAAATCGGATGCCTGAAGTATGTTCTCTCGAAACTATTATCGTTTGATATCGATGAAACACGCAAACAGCATTGGTCGGAATTGCTGAATGCCATGCCCGGAGTGCCTTTGCGTAAAATTCGCGGATTGGATTTGCTGGCTGTAGGCGATAAATACGATCCTGGCCGCGTAAACTGCGAAAGCCCGGAGTTATATTCGATCTATCCTTTCCGTCAGGTTTGGCTGGGTCAGCCGGCACTGCTCTCAACTGCCCGCCAGTCGTTTCATGTGCGCACCATCAGCCTCGATGGAACTGCCGATTACCAGGGAACTGAAACCGGCGGGTGGCAGTCGGCACCCGTGCAGGCCGCCTATCTCGGATTGCCCCGCGAGGCAGCACGCCTGGCCAGCATAAACTTTAACGACCAGTTTATCCATTGGAACGACAATATCGATCCAAAGGCACCCTACCCCACTCGTCCGCGAGCACGGTTTCCGGCCTTCTGGGAGTGCAAAATGGACGGTACACCCGACAACGATCATGGAGCAAATTCAGTGAATACTCTGCAAAGCATGCTTTTGCTATGCGATGGCAAGAAAATCTTTTTGTTACCTGCCTGGCCTGAAAATTGGGACGTTTCGTTCAAACTATGCGCAGCCAACAACACCACAGTTGAGTGTGTATATCGTGATGGTAAAGTTCAATCGATCAAGGTCAGTCCCGAATCGCGCCTGGCCGATATCATCGACCGGAGCACACCGGAACAACGCATACGCACCCTGGTAGAGATGGCACTGGCCGATCGCAACTACCTTTTTGGATTACCCCCCATGCTCGATGCTCAGCCGGTTCCCGGAAAAGCATCGGGCTCATGGATTGCAAAGTACGGCGAAACGCTCGCCGGGTGTAAAGCCGGTCCCTGGATGAACAGTGTTTTTAAAGAAAATGTAGTCTATGTGCATAACCTCAACTGGCCAAAAGAGGGTGTACGCCTCTCGGGAATTCCACGGAAATTGATTTCAGTCAAATCTATTACCGGGAATATCCAGGTAAAACAAGATCAGCAAGGCTGGCTGCTGACTGGTACTCCCGACCCGCTCAATACCATCGTGCGACTTGAATTCGATTCTTCGGTTGAGGATCTCGCCCTGGCACTTC
>JAPLDV010000824.1 GCA_026391235.1 Bacteroidia bacterium
AGGCTGTTGAAGATTCGGATCGAAACCCCTGGCAAGAGGAACCGTATCGGTCAAAAGGATTCGGGATATGGTTTCCCTGGCAAAGGCAAGCAGTGCCTTTTTGTCGGTGGACCGAAGCGAGCCGGCTGCCGGAGTCGATAATGGTTCATTAGTTCCGCTGGTGTCTTTCCCGTCCTCTTCCGCAGTCAGTACGACAGCGCCATAACCGACAACCCGAGAACGCTCACCGACAGACACATCTCCCGAATTGGCATAGCTGACAACGAGCCCACGGGTGGCCCCCAAAGACCTGGCGGCCTCCATTGCAGCCATGATGGGGGCTTCCCCACATGCGCTGGTAGAGAGTTGAGGAATGCGCCGATCCATTTGGGACTGTATGGTTGAGTGAAAAACGACTGGATCTAATTTTGTAATGGCTTCAAGCGTTTCCTTATCTATGGCTGATGCAGCTTCCGCTTCAGGGTAATGGGAGAGGTCGGAACTGGCGATGATCAGAGCCCGCCGGTTTTTCAAAACCTTTGCAAGGGCTTGGCCGAAACGGGCGCACATTTGCACGTCCGGAGAGCCGACAACAACGGGGACAATTTTTGCCTTGGGAAAGAGAATCTGTACGAACGGTACAATGACTTCAACGGAATGCTCATGTTCGTGCAGCGATCTATCCAGTTCGCAATCGGTCGGATTTGCTGCCATCAGAGAGGAGACAATATCTCTGTCAATCATCGCCGTTCCAAGCGGGGTGCGGAATCCCCCGCCGGGATAAAGTGAAATTTTATGAAAACTTGGACTTGTGTGGTTCGTTCCCAGGATGACGATCACATCATACTGTTGATCGCTGACCTGCCTGAACCCGTCGGCGCAAATCTGGCCGGAAAAGATGTAGCCGGCATGGGGAACGATAATGGCGATGGGCTTTTTAACTTTGACCGGGACTGCATCCTGAAGGAATTTCTCAATGGCGAGTTTCAGTCTGGATGCGGAGGCAGTATAGAACTTTCCCGCGACTGCCGGTTCGCGGACATCGCCATCCGGTGCTTTTGTCGCCTGACACGCTGCGGCAAATCCAAGGCCGATGACAATCACTATAAGAAACAATCGTAGTATTTTCATTTTAGGCACCTCTTTCTAAGTCCAGACACCGGCTATTTTCCGTTTGCAGAATTTACAACGCCCACCCTTTATGTTCATCTCCTTAATAAAAAAACCCTGTCGTTGTATCACAACTTTTTTGCAGTTCGGGCAGTAGGTATGATTGCCCGGATGACTCGGAACATTACCCACATATGGATAATGAATTCCACTACTGAGGGCCATTTCGCGGGCACGTTCCAGGGTGGCGATAGGCGTGGGAGGGAGATTGAGCATTTGATAGTCCGGATGAAAACGGGTGAAGTGAACGGGGACATCGGGACCGACTTCCCCCAGAATCCAGCTTATTAACCCCCGCAGCAGCTTATCGGAATCGTTCAAAGTGGGAACCACTAAGTTCACGATTTCGAGATGGGTGCGGCCCTTGGCTATCTGTTTTATACTTCTGAGCACAGGTCGCAGTTCCGCGTTGCTTACTGTACGATAAAAATTTTCACTATACCCCTTAAGGTCAATCTTGATGGCATCCAGCACCTTGCACATTTCGGCAAGAGGCGCCTCATTCATGAATCCGCAGATTTTCAAAACTGAACGAAGTCCCTGCTTTTTCGCATCCCGTGCAATATCTGTCAGGTATTACGTATAGACCGTCGGTTCGTTGTAGCTG
>JAPLDV010000104.1 GCA_026391235.1 Bacteroidia bacterium
GTAGCCATCCCGATTTCACTGATCGGGTCGTTCTTTATCATGTATATTGCAGGGTACACGATCAATATCCTTACTCTTCTCAGCATCGTATTAGCCACTGGGCTTGTGGTGGATGATGCGATTGTCGTGCTGGAGAATATATATACCAAAATTGAAAAAGGAATGGCGCCTATGGAGGCCGGTTTCAAAGGCTCGAAGGAGATTTTCTTCGCCATTTTATCGACCACTGTTACCCTTGCCGCAGTGTTTCTGCCGATTATTTTCCTCCAGGGTTTAACAGGAAAATTATTCAGGGAGTTCGGGGTTGTCATGGCCGGTGCTGTGCTGATTTCCGCCTTTGTTTCCCTGACATTAACACCCATGCTGGCATCTCACTGGTTAAAACATACCGAACGTCATAATCCATTTTATAGAGCGACGGAACCATTCTTTGTCGGGCTTATCGGCTTTTACAACCGGTCGTTGAAAGCTTTTTTGAAAAACCGGTGGATCGCCTTTATTATCATGGCTATTTCGATAGGACTTGTAGCCTGGCTCTGGCCCAGGATTCCGGGTGAGCTGGCACCTTTGGAAGATAAGGGGCGTTTGACAATATCTGCTACTGCGCCTGAAGGAGTTTCCTTTGAGAAAATGGATGCCTATATGCAGAAGCTGGTTAGTATTGTTGACACCTTACCGGAGAAGGATTCCTACATGGGGCTAACCGCTATGGGCGGTGGTTCAACAAATACCGGGTTCGTACGGATTACACTGGTCCCACCGGCGGAACGTCAAAGAACACAGCAACAGCTTGCAGATTACCTGACAGGAGTCATTCGTCCGTTGACTTTTGCCAGGAGTTTTGTTACCCAGGAGCAAACCATTGGTGGTGGCCGTAACTCCGGTTTGCCTGTACAATTTGTAATCCAGGCAACCAGTCTCGAGAAACTAAGAGCCTCGATACCGGCCTTTATGGAAAAAGCTCAATCCGATCCGGCTTTTCAGGTAGTCGACCTGAACCTGAAATTCAATAAGCCGGAAATGACATTGAGAATAGACCGCGACCGGGCCCGGACGCTCGGACTAACCCTGCGCGACATTGCCGAAACCCTTCAGCTATTTTTTGGCGGCCAGCGATTGGGGTTCTTTATCATGAGCGGCAAACAGTACCAGATTATTTGCCAGGCCGACCGGCAATACCGGGATCAGCCGATCGATCTGAGTACTGTATATATCCGTAACCGGCAAGGGGTTATGATCCAACTGGATAATGTTGTGAAAATTGATTACCGCGTTAACCTTCCGACACTTTTCAGGTTTAACCGATATATTTCGGCAACTGTATCCGCTTCTCCTGCTAAGGGTTACACGCTGGGACAGGGAATTGAGGCCATGCAGAAAGTTGCTGATGAAACTTTAGATGATACGTTTACCACCTCGCTCACCGGTGTATCAAGAGATTATGCCGAAAGTTCGAATACGCTGATTTTTGCATTCCTGTTAGCTCTTGTTCTGATATACCTGATACTTTCGGCTCAGTTTGAAAGTTTCCGGGATCCGCTGGTTATCATGTTAACGGTGCCTCTGGCCATCGCCGGGGCATTAATCTCGCTGATCCTGTTCTCGCAAACCCTGAACATTTTCAGTCAGATCGGGATGATCATGCTTATCGGAATCGTTACAAAAAACGGCATTTTGATTGTTGAGTTTGCCAATCAGAAGAAATATGCCGGAACTGATCTTAAAACCTCAGCTATTGAAGCTGCCACGCAGCGGTTCAGGCCCATTCTGATGACCAGTCTGGCTACAGTTCTCGGAGCGCTTCCAATTGCTCTGGCTCTGGGAGCCGGTGCCAAAAGCCGCATATCCATGGGAATTGTCATCATTGGAGGGTTAATGTTTGCACTAATCCTCACTTTATATGTTATTCCTGCGTTGTACACCTATATCTCAGGAACAAAAAAGAAAGATATCTGAATCCATTGAACCATGAAAAAAAAATCCATTTCCCTTTTCATAACCGTCCAATTGGTACTGGGCAGTATCGCACCTGCCCAGGATACATTAAAGCTTAACCAGGCAATCGTAATTGCCATGCAAAACAATTACGATATCACGCTGGCTTCAAAGGATTCGCGTGTTGCAGCATTGAACAACACATTAGGCACCGCCGGCATGCTGCCGCAACTTAAGCTGACCGGAGCCCGCAGTATGTCGGTTAACAATACTTACCAGAAACTGTTTAATGACACTGTGAGGCAGAGTCCAAATGCCTTGAATAATAATTTAAGTGGAGGCATAGCCCTTGCCTGGACACTGTTTGACGGGCTCGACATGTTTATTCAGAAGAATCGGCTTAATGAACTCGAGAACATGAGCGGGATCCAGTTACAGTCGGTGATAGAGAACAGTGTTGCTGATGTTATTCAGGCTTATTATGCTATTATTACACAGGAGAAATTGGTTGATGTGTATCAGGAAGCCATGGCTATAACTTCGGAGCGCAAAAGGATCGCAAAAGCAGGGGTTACTTTCGGGTCAAATTCCGAGCTTTCATTTTTACAGGCCAGCGTTGATTACAATGCCGACAGTTCAGCCTATATCACACAGGTTAAGATGCTACAGAACAACAAGGTAGAGCTAAACCGTCTTTTGTGCAGGGATTTATTCGAGCGTTTTGAAGTCACCAATGACATTCCGGTTGAACCCGGTCTGTTGTTCGAGGAATTATGGTTGCAGGTAAAGGAGCAAAATCCGGAGATCCGTTTGGCCCGCACAAATCTGAGCATTGCGCTGCTTGATCGTAAAAGTGCCAATTCGACACTTTACCCCAGTTTAAATTTTACCTCCGGATATAATTACAGCAGATCGGAATCGGAAGCCGGGATCACTTCGATGAACCGTTTCCGGGGATTTAATCTGGGAGTCAATGCCACATATACCCTCTTTGATGGTTTCACCCAAAACCAGAACCGCAGCAAAGCTAAGATCCGGATTGAATCTGCAAAACTGGAAGCTGATCAGGCAGAGTTGAATACCAGGGCGCATCTGCAAAGGATTTATAATGACTATCAGACAAATTTGCAATTATCTGCTTTTGAAAAGGATAATATTGATCTGGCTATGCGTAACCTGGCGATTGCCCGTGAAAAATATCGTATCGGGTCGTCGAACGACATCGAATTAAGGGAAACGCAAAAGAAGCTGATGGATGCGGAGAACAGGTATCTCACTGCACAGTTCAGAAGCAAGGCCAGCGAGACGGAGTTGTTGAGGCTGAGCGGGGAATTATCTCGCTAACGCGAATAATTATGCTCGCTGACGCGAGCTAATTGGCGAAGCTGACGCTTCGCTAATTGAAGGCAAAAAAGGCCGTCAGGTAAACTTGACGGCCTTTTTTGCGGGTACGACGAGACTCGAACTCGCGACCTCCGGCGTGACAGGCCGGCATTCTAACCAACTGAACTACATACCCTGCTGATCGAGGTGCAAATGTATATGATTTTTTTATTTCTGCAAGGAGGAGGTCGAAGATTATTTTCGCCAGCCCTCCACCTCCTTGCTGTCGCGCAGCATATCGCGTATATTGTCAATTGGCGGTGATTCCTGTACCGCTTTCCAATTAAATTTTTCGTCAAACGGGTCGAGGGCTTTTGCAGGATCAAATATCCTGATATCTACCGGTATAGCCCTGTAAGGAGTGAAATCAGGTGTATTGGTGAAAAGATCAGACAGGTCGGCAGCACCTGCATCATATTGATTGAGGTAGGGAATCCCGAGGATGTTCCAGAAAGTTTTAAAAATGCTGCCAAAACTAACGTGCGCATGAGAAACGTAATTCTTTTTGGCATAGGGTGATATCACCATCAGAACACTCCGGTGTGCATCAACATGGTCTGCCCCACCCTGCGCATCGTCCTCAGTGATTATTATCGCCATGTTTTTCCAATATGGAGTATCGCTCAGAAATTCCACCAACCGCCCGATAGCCAGGTCATTATCACACATGTAGCTCTCACGGAATGGATAACCTGCATCCGG
>JAPLDV010000591.1 GCA_026391235.1 Bacteroidia bacterium
AAGAGGAATTATCCTGTCTAATATTTCCACAATGGTTACTTTTGAACCAAGTTCGGCAAAGAATGTTGCGAATTCCACACCTATTACACTGCCACCAATAATTATTATGCTTGATGGAAGTGAATTTAAATTCAGGAGGCCATCCGACGTCAAAATTCTTTCAGAGAGAGTGATTCCCGGTAGGACTTGCGGCACAGAGCCCCAGGCAATCATAATATTTTGAGTGGAAAGTAATTCGCTTTTTCCTGATGCATCTGTAATTCTAACTTCACTGGAAGAGATAATTTCTCCAATGCCTTGTTTTATTTCAACTCCGGCTTCGGCAAAAACCTTTTGCGCGCCGAGAGCGGATACTTTCACAATCTGCTGCTGATGTTTCTTGATGGCGGAAAAGTCTATGGATGCATCCGTTATATTAATTCCCATTCTCTTTATTTTTTTTAAATCAGCGTAATACTTGCTGCAGCTAAGCAGGGCTTTGGTTGGAATACAGCCTCTATGTGTGCATGTGCCACCCCAACCTTCTTTTTCGATAATGAGGACTCGTTTTTTCTTTGCGGCAGCAATCTCGGCCGAGGTAAGTCCGCCCGGCCCGCCGCCGATTACTATCAAACCATATTTTTCGGACATCATTACACCTCTCAATTACTAAAACCGCTAATTAGATTGCCATCCCCTAGTCAGGTCGAGGGCAGGCTTTGTGCGAGGCGCTCCTCAAAATGACCTTTTTTTATCCTGCTTTCGCCGCATGATAAGAACTGCGCACCAACGGCCCCGCTTCCACATACTGAAAACCTTTTTGATATGCTATTTTTTTGAACTCAGCAAATTCATCAGGATGATAGTATTTGACTACAGGCCAATGTTTCAGGGTCGGTTGCTGATATTGCCCGATGGTCAGGCGCGCACAGGATACGGAAGCCAGATCATCAATCAATTGCAAAATATCTTCACTGCTTTCGCCAAAGCCCACCATGAAACCGCTTTTAGAAATAACAGAAGACAAACTTATTTTTTTAAGCAGATTAAGCGACACCTCGTAATTACCCTGTGGCCTCAATCGAGCAAACATTGGTTTCACAACTTCCATGTTGTGATTGATCACATCGGGATTAGCAGACATAACTTTTTCCAGCGAAGCCTGATTCCCCTGAAAATCTGGAATTATTAATTCTATCTTGCAGGCAGGCAAAGCCTCCCGTAATTTGCTTATACACTGAGAAAAGATTTGCGCGCCGCCATCCGGCAGATCATCGCGTGTAACCGAAGTTATCACTATATATTTTAATTCCATTTTTTTTACGGCAGCAATTAAGTGGTCAATTTCATTTTCAGCCAACGACAGAGGCTTGCCGTGTTCAACATTACAGTAAAGGCAGTCGCGCGTACAGATATTTCCCATAATCAAAAATGTCGCCGTGCCGCTGGCAAAGCATTCAGCAATATTGGGACAGGCCGCTTCCTGACAGACTGTATGTAATTGTAGACCGGAAAGGGTTGATCGGATTTGACGGTATCCATCAGCGTAAGGCGGACGCACTTTGAGCCACGGGGGCTTGCGCAGGAGTTGTGATTTTTCTTTTAATTGACTCATACAAAACCTTGCATTTTAAATTAAAAAGATTGGCGCTCAGACATTGATAATCCCCCTCTTTTTTCGTGTGCCCTTCAGGGTAAAAGAGGGATTAGGGGAGATTTTGTGAGTCCCAAATTTCAGAAGTGTAGCGTACTGAAATTTGTTAGACGAACTATCCCAGGCGCATAGCGCCTTGGGATAATTCGACTTACGCTTCACTATAGTTCAGCTTGTCTCATTAAAAATCCCCTTTAATTCCCCTTTAATAAAGGGGAAAATCGATATGAGATTTAAGGTTTTTTCCAGCAAACATCGGGTTTGCGCGCGGCGAGCACTTCATCGAGCCGGCTAACCGGTGTCGTCAACGGAGCATTTTTCACGCCTTCAGGATTTTCTTTGGCCTCTTTCGCTATGGCAATCATGGCCTCACAGAAAGTGTCCAGAGTCTCTTTGTTTTCCGTTTCTGTCGGTTCAATCATGATGGCTTCATGCACAATGAGCGGAAAATAAATGGTCGGCGGATGATAGCCAAAATCGATTAGCCGCTTGGCAATGTCGCTG
>JAPLDV010000437.1 GCA_026391235.1 Bacteroidia bacterium
CGGCGAAATCAAAATTTGAAAAAGAATAGCAAAGTAATTCTGTTAAGGTATAAATAATATGTCATATAAAAAAACCATCTGCTGAAATCATGAAAACAATAATGTTCTCCAGGCTGTTGCTCGGTATTTGTCTTGTCCTGACCGTCTTTGCTACTGCACAGCAGGCTCAGGCCGCCCTTGGCGAATCCGTCGATTCGATCGCATCGGACCAGAAGGCTCTCTCGGCCGTGCAAAGAGCCACGAAAACTTCCATGGGATATACAGTTCATGAGGCCAGGTCTGAAACAATGACCATCAGGGAATATGTGTCGCCTTCAGGCGTCGTCTTCGGTATCACGTGGAAAGGCCTGACTCATCCCGACCTGACACCGCTTCTTGGAAATTATGCTTCCGAACATAAAAAGGCGGCAAGTCATACCAAGCGGCAGCCGGGACGCAGATACGCTAAAATTAAATCAGATAATATTGTCGTGGAAAAATGGGGACATATGAGAAGATTGCAGGGACGCGCTTATGTACCGGCCCTGATACCTGAAGGGGTCAGTGTTGATGAAATTAAATAAACTACCCTTTATTCTTCCGATCTTTATACTGATAACTAGCTGTAGCGGTGGTGGCTCCGGCGGCGGATCGGGAACTTCCACCGTAACGCTTTCCTCTATTGCGGTAACGCCGGCAAGCACGAGCATTGCTCCAGGGACAACCGAACAATTTACTGCCACTGGAACGTATTCAGATCACTCGACTAAAGATATAACAACATCAGTAACCTGGAATTCCGACAATACGGCAGTCGCGACAATCAGCAACATATCCGGTTCCAACGGATTGGCCGCATCGCTTGCCTCGGGTACGGCAACAATCACCGCCAGTTTAAGTGGCGTTTTCAACACCACACAATTGACGGTTAACTCTACAGCTATGGACAATGTACTTCCCATTACGGTAAACGGTTCGCTCTGCTTGCCAAGTTCTATTAAATATCTCAACAAGCCCTGTGTCAGCGTCACTATCTGTTATCCCGGCAATACCACAAACTGTCAGACGATCAATGACATTCTTCTGGACACCATGAGTTACGGTCTGCGAATATTCAAGTCATTTCAGACAGACACAGGCACAAGCACACTTATCTCCCTTCCGCAGGTAGCCAGCGGTTCAGGACAGCTCACTGAATGCGCACAATTCGGCTTAGGAAGTGATTGGGGGCCGGTTCAGATGGCGGACGTCATCCTTGGTAACGAAAAGGCTTCGAATGTTCCAATTCATGTCATAGATTCCACCTTCGGCACTACAACTGACCAAATCCAAAGCCTATGCCCAGACGCTGACACGGGTTTCTCCGCCGCCGGATTCAATGGAATTCTCGGCGTCGGTCTCTTTGCCCAAGACTGTGGCCCTGACTGCATCAGCGACAATACTTTGGGATACTATTCCTGCAACGGTTCAACATGCACCGCAACAACAGTGACTCTGTCCAATCAGGTACAAAATCCGGTTTCGATGCTTTCGAATGATTATAATAACGGCGTAATCGTGCGGCTTCCTGCTATTTCTACCGGAGGAGTAACCTCGGCAGACGGCGTTCTAATACTGGGCATCGGCACGAAGTCGAATAACACGGTTGCCGGAATTACCGCCAAATATTCCACAGATTCCAACGGAGACTTCACCACCGTTTATAACCACAGGTCATACAGCACAAGTTTCATGGACACTGGTTCCAACGGACTGTATTTTGACAGCACAATTACAACCTGTACTTCGGGAACCGCCAGCGGCTGGTACTGCCCTTCCACCACACAAAATTTATCCGCGACCACAGCAGGTTACACCGTTTCGTTTAAAATAGGCAATGCTTCAACCCTTTTTAGTTCATCCAATAATGTGTTTATCGAATTAGGTGCCACGTATAGTCCTAATGATAATGAGTATAGCTCGTTTGACTGGGGGCTGCCGTTCTTCCTGGGACGCAGCGTGTACGTTTTGATTGACGGGAACACGGTGTCCGGTCTTGGCACAGGCCCTTATCTGGCGTATTAAAAAAATTGTTTTGCTAATTCTTCAGATGAACAAAGACAAAAAACACGGGGGATAAATATGGATGAAATATTTATAAAAAAAGTGCGGACTGCGGCAGTGGCCGGATGGTGGATTGTGCTAATCGCCTATTGCATACTGCTGATTCAATGGTTTGCTTATTTGCTGATTATACCAAGACAGCCGGCCGGGATGCTTTGCTTATGGGGTGAAGGTGTTACATGGTTGGAAATTCGTACTATCTGGCTGTGGGCAATGGTGGCCTATAAACTCGGCGTCGCCATGATGATCTTTGTCGTTATCTGGCTGACGCTTTGGGCGAAACAGTTGGCAAAAAAATAGAATTGGTATAATAGTTTCGGCCAAGTAGCTGATTTTTCTGTATTAAACAAATCGTCAACCTCCAACAATATGCAAGGCTTCGAGAAGTAATCAATGATGCTGTTTATTT